>CAXTWV010000048.1:0-5522 GCA_964248005.1 uncultured Ktedonobacteraceae bacterium
TCGCTCCTCGACAGAATTAAAAAGGTGGACTGCATGTTCGACTACCTCGTTGTTGGTGCTGGTTTTGCTGGAAGTGTATTGGCAGAGCGTCTTGCGAGTCAGCTTGATAAAAGGGTGTTGTTACTTGACAAGCGAAGGCATATTGGCGGTAATGCTCACGATGCCTACAATGAAGATGGTATCCTCACTCACACCTATGGGCCTCATATTTTCCATACAAACTCATTGAGAATCCTGGAGTATTTGTCGCAATTTACCACATGGCGTCCCTACCAACATCGCGTTCTTGCAAGTATTGACGGGCAACTTGTGCCTTTTCCTATTAATCTGGATACCATCAACATGCTGTACGGCCTTACCTTAAACACATTTCAGCTTCAAGACTTTTTCGCCTCTGTCGCGGAGCAGCGTGACGAGATACGTACATCTGAAGATGTCGTGGTGAGCAAGGTGGGACGCGAACTGTATGAACGCTTCTTTCGTACCTACACGCATAAACAATGGGGACTCGATCCATCAGAACTTGATGCCAGTGTCACTGCCCGCGTCCCAACGCGCCTCAACCGCGATGATCGTTATTTTACAGATACGTATCAGATGATGCCTTTACATGGCTTCACACGCCTATTTGAAAGGATGCTCTCTCATCCAAATATTACGCTTATGCTCAATACTGATTATCAGGACATTAAGCAGTATATTCCTCATCGTGAGGTCATCTACACTGGTCCCATTGACGAATTTTTTCACTACTGTTATGGCAAACTGCCCTATCGTTCGCTCACATTCGAGTGTAAGACACTGAACATGGCTACCTACCAGCCCGCCGCGGTTATAAACTATCCCAATGAGTATTCCTATACACGCGTTACTGAGTTCAAGTATCTCACAGGACAGGAGCATCCAAAGACTAGTATTGTCTATGAATATCCCTGCTCGACTGGCGATCCCTTTTATCCCATTCCACAAGCGGCGAACATCGAGCTGTATAAACGCTACAAATTGCTCGCCGATAGCACACATAACACTCATTTCGTTGGTCGCTTAGCGTGCTATCAGTACTATAATATGGATCAAGTGATAGGCCAGGCTCTCGCGGTTTTCAACAAGATTGTCGCTGCATCTCAGGGTAATGGACATAAAAACGTAAATGTATTGGAACTAAGGTAAGTAAGGGCACCCGCAAGGGGGTGCCCTAGCTTTGATATCACAGAAATTTTGATAATTGTAACAGGAGAAAATATGCCCCCGGTTATCTCCGTACTTATGCCAACATACAAGCAAGCTTCCTTCATATCGCGTGCTCTTGCCAGCCTGCAAGAGCAATCATTTTCTGATTGGGAACTCATCATTGTGGATGATGGTTCACAGGATGAGACACAGGCACGCATCACGCCTTTTTTGTCTGACAAGCGTATCAGATACATACGTCATTCATCTAATCGAGGGCTAGGTGCTGCTCTGAACAGCGCATTGCAAGAGTCGCAAGCTCCATTCATCGCCTATCTTCCCTCTGACGACGTATACTATAGCGAGCATTTGCAAAACTTGCACACACAACTTCAGCATAATACAGAGGCAATATTGGCCTATTCAGGAGTACGTCACCATTATAATCGTTTGGCTATAGGACAGATTGAAGGTTATCCGTTACAGCTTGTACAGGTGATGCATCGCAGAAGAACAGAGTATTGGGTAGAACGTGAAGAGTTGACTACAGACGATCTTGAGCGAATGTATTGGTCGCGGTTACGGCCTCACGGAACATTTGTTGCTACTGAACAGGTTTCATGCGAATGGGTTGACCATCTCCAGCAACGACATAAGATACTTCAAGAACCGCTTGGCGGCATCAATCCCTATCGCGTCTATTACGAAGTCAAGCAACCACTACGGGTGCATACAACGGTGGGCAATCTGATTGATGAAAGAGAACATTACCATCGCTTCCGTACACGTCCCGACACACCTTTTGCACCTGACGGACTGAAAATACTTCTAGTTGGTGAACTTGCCTATAACCCGGAAAGGGTCCTTGCGCTAGAAGAGCGTGGTCATACGTTGTACGGCTTGTGGATGCCAAATCCATATTGGTATAACACGGTTGGTCCGTTACCCTTCGGACATGTCGAGGAGGTATCTCATGCGCATTGGCGTGAAGCGATACGTGCGATTCAACCAGACGTGATATACGCACAACTCAACTGGCAAGCGGTTCCATTCGCACATGAGGTCCTGATGGCAAACCTTGACATTCCGTTTGTCTGGCATTTCAAAGAGGGACCATTCATTTGTCTTGAGAAAGGTATGTGGTCACAATTGCTTGACCTCTATACACGTTCTGATGGACAAATCTATATCAGTCCAGAGATGCGCGATTGGTTTGCAACTGTTCTCCCTGACACAAAGAGACGTAAGCATGTTCACGTTTTGGATGGCGATTTACCGAAGCGGGAGTGGTTCACAGATACACGCTCACCTCGACGCTCCCTACAAGATGGCGCGATACATACCGTCGTGCCTGGACGCCCTATCGGGTTGCACCCCGGCACAATGCATGAACTGGCACAGCAGAATATCCATGTACACTTTTATGGCGATTTTACGCAAGGGCAGTGGGCGAAATGGATTGCAGAGGTACGTACTCTTGCCCCCAATCATCTACACATTCACAAGAACGTCGATCAGGAACAGTGGGTCTCTGAGTTCTCACAGTATGACGCGGGTTGGCTCCATTTTATGAAGAGTGAAAATGGCGGAGACGTGAGACGCGCCACATGGGATGATCTCAACTATCCAGCCCGTATCGCAACACTGGTAGCGGCAGGCGTGCCACTTATCCAATATGATAATACTGGTTCGACTGTTGCCACAGCAACACTTGCTCGGAAACTGGATATTGGCATATTTGGCACAAATGCACGCGAGTTGAAAGCACAACTTACCGATGAGTCGAGAATGCAGCAACTACGCGACAGTGTATGGGCACAACGCCAACAATTCACGTTTGATTACCATGTTGATGAGCTTGTTACATTCTTTAGAAAAGTTATATCGTAGTAGATTGTCACACAAAGGGTATTAGAACAAAACACTAGGCCAACTAACGATTTCAGCAGCGAACAAAGCAATGCTGGCAATAGCGACAATACAAAGGATACAAATCAGCATACTCGTACTAAACACTAAGCTTGACCGCTGTCTACTTGCTATTGGTAGAGGAGTAAGCAAACGGTTTACGCGATCTGTAATAAGTTCATCGCTTCTAACAAGTGTTTGCAGAAGAGGAGAACCTACTGTAGAGGGTGTAGCATTGACGATATGAAGCCATACTTTCGTGAGGGCACTTGCCAAGGCGAGAGGCTGACGTGTTGTTTGAACGACAACATCATCACACGCCAGTTCTTTTTCACAACGGAGTTGACGATAGGCTATCCTGCTCGTTGGCAAATAGAAAAAGGCGTCGCGTAACACCATCGCTACCCAATTCACAAGATAATCGTTGCGTGAAACATGGACCAATTCGTGTGTAAGCACAGCCTCCAATTCAGACTCATCGAGTTGCTCAAGCATCCAGGTAGATAAGAGGGCTGTAGGACGACGAATGCCGTAGATAAGAGCAAATGGTCGTGCATCCAGGCAAAGTCGTACTCGTACAGGACTCATCCCACGAGCATGAGTCCAGGTATCAACACGAGCTTGTAGTGCTGGGTCCACAACGAGTTCTCTATGCTGCATCAGTCGCTTCATAAGAGCAAGACGCATGCCACCTATGAGAATTGCAGCAAGCAGCAAGCAGCAAAAAAGCAGTAAAGTGGCAAAGTCCAGGATATAGTCCCAACGGGGAGCACTCAAAATATGGTACAGCGTAGCCACATGCACAACGCCACCTACAACAAGTACTAGACTTACCAAAGGCATCACAAGCACAAGCAAATGAATTTTCTGCCGCAAAGACCAATTTCCGAGAGTAGGTAATAAGCGTAGCAGAAGTGTATTTCCTATTAGAATGATAACAAGTAAAGAAGAAATATCTATCAGAATGTGCATGATTAGCCTTCTCCTTGCATTCGACGACGCATAATATCATCTAACAGAGTCTGTGCGTGATGTACTGCTTGCTCATCAGGAAGAGCTTGCACACCTTCCACCGTTGCATCGGCAAAACTCACAAACAAATCTTCGAGGATACGACTTACAAAGCGTGCAATGAATTCCTGCTCGGTGAGGGTTGGAACGTAAGCATATGCCTGTTCATGCTTTTCTACACGTAACAAATGTTTCTTGGCGAGACGTGTCATCGTATTCATAACCGTTGTGTATGCAATACGACGTTGTTGATAGAGCATCTCAAAAACATCGCGCACAGTAGTGGGTTGCTCTGTGGGACGCGCCCAGATCAGCTCCATAATCTCGGCCTCTAAATCACCTAGTACCTTGCGAATGCCTGGGCGGTCTGGACGAAAGACAATACTGTCCATTTCATTGTTCATTAGCATATCTCCTCCAACAGTGAGTATACAAGACCTCTCTACAATGCTTCATGTATCTCTCACATCGCTACTATATGCGACAATAGTACGCTTGTCAATAATACCATTGACAATGGTAGACAATTACCGTATTGTACACATAGTACGATATGTAAGAAGCAAAGAACGCTAAAACAAGTTTACTCAGTAGATTATAGAGCTTCCTTATAGAGCATATACGATAGATACGGAACAAGGAGCTACGCATGGTTGCGCAAGAATTTTATAGCAATGGGACCTATCTAAAAAATAATCCAGATTGGCATAGAAGTGCGGCTCCGTGGAAGACACATGGAGTGCTTACCACTTTACAACGAAATAATCTTACGCCACATACAATATGCGAAATTGGCTGTGGTGCTGGGGAAATTCTCAGTCTTTTACAACAGCAGTTAGGGGATGACTGCCAATTTGAGGGTTATGATATTGCACCACAAGCTATTACTCTTGCGAAAGCACGTGAGAATGAGCACTTACATGTGCATTTAGCAGACTTTCTCAAGGTAGGCGACGTATCTTTTGATGTTATTTTGCTTGTTGATGTGCTTGAACACTTTGAAGACTGTTTTAGTGTGCTCAGAGAAATCAAATCTAAAAGCTCCTATAAAGTTTTTCAATTACCTTTGGATATCTCTCTTGCCTCTGTGTTGCACAACGAACTCATTGACTTTCGCCATGCAACAGGACACCTACATTTTTTCACAAAAGATATTATCCTGGAAGTGATACGAGATGCAGGCTACGAAGTGCTTGACGCATTTTACATCCTTCCTCCACTTGATACCTCACCATGGAGCACCAATCCGCGTCTCTTTTTAAGAAAGCTCCTGCGTCTTACTAAGAGAGGGTTACAACGCTTGCCAGGACAACTACTCTATGCTATCCACCGTGATCTCGCGGTTCGTGTCTTTGGTGGCTGGCGGCTCATGGTTCTTGCCCAATAATGAACTTATTCAGAGGGGATGACAGAGGTTTGGCGAGAAAGACATA
>CAXTWV010000048.1:5622-20404 GCA_964248005.1 uncultured Ktedonobacteraceae bacterium
GCCCAATAATGAACTTATTCAGAGGGGATGACAGAGGTTTGGCGAGAAAGACATATTCGCCCTCACTAAACCTCTGCCGCTCCGGTATCATTTCAACACGACGCACGCACAAGATATTTCGTGAGAGAGTTGTTCTCGCTTTGTAGGTGAGCATAACGCACTCTGTCCTTGTGCTCCACAGTGCCAGCAAGGAATATGCTTGCCTTGTGCTATTTCGGCATCTAGGAGGGGAACGCCGAGTAATGCTGCTCCTGCTTGAGAGCGAGCGTCTGAGGTCAAGGGAACCAAGCTAGTGCCGCCTGCAACGAGAAAAAAAAGTTCATCAACGGGCTGGAACCCTGCCTTGCGAATCCCTGCTTCTGATGCATGATTTTCAGGGGCATACAAAATCCAAAACTGATCCCTCTCACCCAGCTCTTGATGAAGGATTGCTTGTAGGAGATGTGGATAGACACCACGTCCGCGCCAACGTGGAAGAGTTGCAAAGTCCCAGAGGTAGAGACTCTCCGAGGGCAAGTTGAAGGTCAGCCCAAGTTCACCAATGGAGGCAGTACGAGTTGCTCCCCAACCATATCCGACAGGTATCTCATTTATCCATGCAACATAAGGAATATGTCCACCATCTATGCGTCTCTGGACCTCGTTCTCATCTAAGCTTGTAACTGAGGCTAATAGGGAGATATCCTTGGAGGGGCTGGTAGACCATCCTGAAAGTGGTGAGAGCACTGGAAATGGATTTCCACGCTCCCATGTTGCGAGTGCCATAATATTCTCCTCCCATTTTTCTACCCACACCCGTGGGGTATAGGTAGAAAAATGGAAAAAAAGAGAAATTTCCCTCTAAGTTGGAAGGATATTCTCTTCCATGCATTTACAAAAGATTGAGTGGCTTGCCGCTAGTACGGGGTGCAAACTGTGGTTCATTTGCAATCGTGTAGCCTGCGTCATCGAGTGTCGTTTCAATCTGCTTCATTGAAAGCAGATTGGGATTATAGCGTAAGGAAACGCTTTTCGTCGGGATATCTGTTGAAACAGCTTCCACACCTGGAAGGGAGCCTAACGCTCCATTCACCGTTTTCACGCAATGTTCACAACTCACATCAGGAACAGAGAGGGTAATCTCTTGAATAGTTGCCATAGGTGTCATCCTCTTTCTTTAGGTAGCTTAGCAATTTTACCCTACCCTCCTGGGAGGGGTACGATATTACTATAGCATAGGATGGTGCTATATGCAAGCGAGCCATAAAGAACATCTCTTCATGACTCGCTTGCATTGACAGGCTTGACACGAGAAGCTATACTTATTTTGTACCCCCTGGTGGGGGGTTTGATTACAGATTACAGCAAAAAGACAAAAGCACAACGGAGGCATCAGATAGTATTCTGACTACTCATTTCTTTCTCAAAAAGGACCAACAATATGCAGATAATCCAGAGTATAGGGCAAGCACTGTTCACAGCATTCAGTATGGCGTGGGAAATTCTCTGGCCGCTCATTCTGGGCTTTACGCTCTCAGGAGTCGTCCAGGCAGTGGTATCACACCAAGCACTCGCGAAAACGTTGGGAGGCAATGGACCCAAAAGTCTTACCTTCGCGACACTCTTTGGCATCGCCTCAAGTTCGTGTTCCTATGCTGCCGTCGCGCTCGCCCGCTCTATTTTTCAGAAAGGTGCAAGCTTCACAGCGTCGATGGCCTTTGAACTGGCCTCCACCAATCTCGTCATTGAATTGGGCATTATCCTTGTTGTCCTGATGGGTTGGCAGTTTACGGCGGCAGAGTTTGTGGGCGGCATTCTGATGGTTATCTTTATTGCGCTGATCTTCCGATTGACTCTTACTCCAAAGCTGGTGCAGATGGCAAAAGACCAGGCTGAAAAAGGGATGATGGGCAGAATGGAAGGACATGCGGCAATGGATATGAGTGTGGAGGGTGGCTCCTTCTTTTCAAAACTGTTCAGCGGCAAAGGCTTTACTTCTGTGAGTCAGTACTTTGTCATGGATTGGGCCTCGGTCTGGGTGGATATCGTGGTTGGTCTACTGATCGCAGGAGCACTCGCGGCATGGGTTCCCGACTCGTTCTGGCGTGTGTTTTTCTTTGCCAATAATCCCACCCTCGCCAAAATTGAGGGACCTCTTGTGGGACCACTGGTTGCGATTGTGAGTTTCGTATGTTCGGTCGGCAACGTACCACTCGCAGCCGTACTCTGGCGCGGTGGTATTAGCTTTGGGGGCGTGGTCAGTTTCATCTTTGCCGACCTGATCATTCTGCCTATTCTGGACATCTACCGCAAATACTATGGCTGGAAGGTCATGGGCTTCATTCTGGTCACGTTCTACATCACGATGGCGGCGGCAGGCTACGTTGTCGAGTTTCTCTTCGAGGCACTTGGGATTATTCCACAAAACCGTAACATCGTTGCCATCACTGAAGGGATTCAGTGGAATTATACGACGATCCTCAACATTCTTTTCCTTGTGCTAGCAACGGTCCTAGTGATACGCTTTTTCCGCACAGGTGGTGCGATGATGCTACGGATGATGGGGACATCAGAGCATGAAATGGGACATGAGCAGCATGAAGTACATCATGATATGGCTCATTAGGAAAAACTGTAAATGGAAAATTTGTTCTCTTGAAATGTCGATTTTGGTACAATCCATTCGTCATCCTATTGAAAGCGACATATGGTCGCTGGACAACATAGAGTGACACAGGAGGATTTCCAGAATGCGCTATGTAGCACTGATTTATGGTAACGAAGCGGCAGCAGCGACAATGAGCAAAGCCGAGCAGGAAGCCGAGATGGTCGCATATAATGCTTTTGGGCAGGCAGAAGCGGAGCATTTGCAGCCCGGAAGCGAGGCTCTTCATCCAACTAGTGCGGCTACCACCGTGCGTGTACGCGACGGGAAGACATTAACCACCGATGGACCCTTCGCTGAAACGAAAGAGCAATTGAGCGGCTTCTATATGCTACAATGCAAAGACCTGGATGAGGCTATCGCGATTGCAGCTAGGATTCCAGGGGCAAAAGTTGGCTCGATTGAAATACGCCCCATCGTTGAGTGGGGATAGGGAATATTGTACTTGCTACGTGGTCGCACAAGCGACCACGTAGCAAGTACAATGGATAAAGCATGGAAGCAGATATCCAACACGTTCACCAACGGATAGGAGACATCTTTCGCCAGGATGCCGGGCGAGTACGTGCAGCACTCATCAGTAGCTTCAAAGACTTTGAGCTTGCTGAGGATGTGCTGCAAGAAGCATTCATGATCGCCCTAGAAACTTGGCAACATGATAGTATACCAAGCAATCCGGCGGCGTGGTTGCTGACGACAGCGCGTCATAAGGCGATTGATCGTTTGCGACGGCTGACAGTATTAGCCAGTAAACAAGAACAAGTGCAAATACTGTCAGCAATTGAGCAACAATCATTTGCAGTTCCTTCGCCTGAAACATTCCCTGATGACCGTCTCAAACTCATCTTTACGTGTTGTCATCCTGCCTTGAACATGGAAGCGAGAGTTGCATTAACACTTCACACACTTGGTGGCATAACAACATCAGAGATTGCAAGTGCATTTCTCGTATCGGAAACAACGATGGCGCAACGATTGGTACGAGCAAAACGCAAAATTCGTGATGCTGGCATTCCTTACAGCATCCCAGCACGAGAACATCTTTCTGAACGGCTCGATGGCGTTCTAGCAGTGCTCTACCTCATATTCAACGCTGGCTACATGGCAAGTCTAGGAGACACGCTCATACGTCAGGACCTATGTACGGAAGCTATACGCCTTATGCGTGCTCTTGTAACACTTTTAGTTGATGAACAGACACACTTTGAAGAACCAGAGGTCTCAGGGTTGCTTGCACTTATGCTCTTACAGGATTCGCGTCGTCATGCGAGAGTGAGTTCCGCAGGCACAATGATTGTCCTGGAAGAGCAGGACCGTGCTTTATGGGACAAAGCGCAAATCGAAGAGGGCATAGCACTTCTCGATACAGCATTAGCGTGCCATCATCCTGGCTCGTATCAAATTCAAGCGGCTATCGCTGCATTGCATGCAGAAGCACCATGCGCCGAGAAAACCGACTGGCTTCAAATTTCTCTGCTGTATGCTAAACTCGCCAAAATGAATCCGTCATCGCTTGTTATCAAATTGAACTGGGCTGTTGCATTCGCCATGGCGAGTACCCCGCAACAAGGGTTAAATGCACTTGCGAAGTTGCACGCAGAAAAAGATATGCAGACATATTACCTGTTTCATGCAGCACGCGCCGATCTCCTCCGTCGAGCGGGTGACTTGCAAGCAGCCTCTCATGCCTACCAACAAGCACTGTCCCTGACACACAATGCAGTCGTGCAAGCATCTCTACAACGCCGTATCGCAGAAATTAATGCACGACATGCACTCTAACTATGATTCGCTCTTCAACTCTTTAACTCTCGTGCGAGTGCCACATATGCAGGTTTTGGGTGATACGACGTATCAAAGATGAGAGGGGCATCAAAATGTCCAGTAGCAGTGGGAATCCAGGTGTAACGGTCGGTGAAGCCCCACATCACGAATGCCTCACACGTTTTCACGACCAGACATACATGAAGCATATTGTAGTATATCTGTGCCTGTATAGTCAGCCGTTGTGTCATTGGGCGCGTATCACCCTGTATCTGCACATCCATTTCAGTAATCTGCACCTTCAAGCCAAGCGCGGCAAGACGCTGCATATTCGCGATTACGTCCTGCTCCACTGGCGCATTCAGGATGCTTGTGTGCGTCTGTAAGCCAACGCCATAAATAGGGATGCCGCGCTGTAGCATCCCCTTGACGAGCGCATAGATGGCATTGGATTTAGGGTTGAGACCTTCTGCTCCATAGTCATTGTAAAAGAGATGCGCTTGCGGATTTGCTTCATGCGCCCAACGAAATGCCCAATCCAGATAGTCGGGTCCGATATCACGATACCAGAGCGATTCGCGCATGGTGGCATCATCACCGACGGCCTCGTTGACAACATCCCACATGTTGACCTGACCCCGATAATGTCCCACAACAGTAAAAATATGATCCTTCAAAATCGCGAGGAGTTGGTTCCGTGTGAAGGTCCCCTGTGCAATCCACGCAGGGAGTGCCTCATACCATACGAGGTTGTGACCACGTATCTGCATCCCATGCGCTTTTGCAAAGGCAACGAGTGCATCGGCTTGTGCAAAGGTATACGTATTTTTTTCAGGATGTACCGCATCAAACTTCATCACGTTTTCGGGTGTGACCACATCAAATTCGCGTGCTAGCGTGCTGTCATACGTGGCATCGTGTTGCAATGCATCCATATTGACGGCGGTGCCAAGCAAAATATGATGTGTTTGGGCCAGTGTACGCAGTGTTGGAGGTACACGCACCACTTCTTCGGTTGATGGTGTAGTGCCACACGCAACTAGAAAGCACAAAATAAGAAGAACATAGAGTTTTTGTTTCATACATTTCTCAATCGACTGTAGGGGTCTCATTCATTACACCCTGTTAGCAATTGAGAATGTTCGAGGGCATATGCAACGTTCCATCAATTCCTCCAACATTGTGTGTCGCCCACAGGGTGTAATGATGCAGGTTAACAAATTACTTTGGGAATTCCACGGACGCCCACAAGGGGCTACCCTACTATACAACGTTCTGGTGGGCTACGCCCACAAAGTATAGTAGGGTAGCCCCTTGTGGGCGTCCGTAGAGTTTATTACCACATTATTTCGTTAATCTGCATAATTAGACCCCTACAAACTATGTATACGTTAGCGATACGCCACCAACTTGTTGCGTTCGCGTGGCAACTGATACCATACATCGTCACAGGCGGCACGCATCTCGTCATCGAGCTTGAAATCTACAGCGGGAAGCGTTTGCTCAAGATGCTCAGGCTTGCTTGCACCAACGATAGCGGAGGTGATCGCGGGTTGCTCTAGCACCCATGCAATCGCTAGTTGTGCAATCGAAACATTGTGTTCGCTACAGAATTTCTTGAGCGTATCGACTGCTTGCATCTGTGGCTCCTTCCAATAGCGTTCCTGATATATCCGACCCGCGTTATGCAATGTGAAACGTGTCCCTTCTCCTGGTTGCTGTCCAGCCTCATAGCGACCAGTTAAGAGGCCACCCGCAAGCGGATTATAGGAAATTACACCAAGCCCTTGATCGAGGACAAGTGGAAAGAGTTCACCTTCAATATGACGAAACAGAATGTTGTAGCGGGGTTGCACACAGTCGAAACGTGCCAATCCCAAGCGATCACTTGTCCAGAGTGCCTTACATAGTTCCCACGCGGGATAGTTGGAGCAACCAATATAGCGTACTTTGCCGCTTTTGACAAGATCGTCAAGGGCGCGTAGTGTCTCGTCAATTGGTGTCTCTGGATCAGGTGCGTGGATTTGATAGAGGTCAATATAGTCGGTCTTGAGACGACGTAGACTGGCATCGGCTGCCGCGAGAATATGCTTACGGGACGCCCCCTGATTGTTTGGATTTGGTCCCATTGACATACGGCATTTCGTAGCAAGCACAATCTGCTCACGTCGCCCCTCACCTGCCTGTAACCATGTTCCAATATATTCTTCTGTGCGTCCAAGCATGTCGGGTTTCGCGCCAAGTGGGTATGCATCGGCTGTATCAAAAAAAGTCACGCCTGACGAAAAAGCGGTATCCAGAATTGCGTGCGATGTCGGCTCATCACACTGATTGCCAAAGGTCATCGTACCCAGACATATCTCCGAAACCTTGAGGCCCGTGCGCCCCATGCGTTTAATCTTCATATATATCCTCCAAGTATGAAAACAACTAGCCCATATGGGTAGATTACCACACATTTATGAAACCTCTCATAGGTTTCATTCGTGAACTATGTAGACAGATAAGTCGGTAAGCGTATTTCGCTCTTTATCTAATGGTACGATGCATGCGGTATACAAACCGTACAATGTATGCTATAAAACAAAATTGTAAAAAATGGAGGCAATAAATGGCAAGATTCAATATTCTGGGTCGCTCTAAAGCCGACCAGACACAAGAAGCTGCTCAATCGACACTCGACAATGCGAAAGCCACAGTACAGTCCGCGGTGGATACAGCGGCATTGGCACTTTCAAATGCAACAGATACGGCTCAGACAACCTACAACAACACACAGAATAATACCCCTTCCTATTCAGACATCCAAGATAATGTACAGAATACAGTTGGCAAGGTACAAGACGCTGTAGCCGCAGGCACTGGTGCAGCCAAAGGGCTGTTCAAAGCCAACACAAAGAAGACAAACAAGAACTTGAAAAACACACAGAGCCAACTCAGCGATCTTCAAGGCAACGTTCAAGATACGCTTGGCAATGTGCAGAGTACGGTTCAAGACACACTTGGCAATGTGCAAGACACATTTGGCAATGTACAGGATACTGTGCAAACGGCAGTCGCAACGGGTCTTTC
Source organism: uncultured Ktedonobacteraceae bacterium (assembly GCA_964248005.1). GTDB lineage: Bacteria > Chloroflexota > Ktedonobacteria > Ktedonobacterales > Ktedonobacteraceae > JBBQVS01. Next base: position 13,103 of record CAXTWV010000048.1, read on the forward strand.
AAAGGCTCAAGACGTAATCAGCTCTACAGTGGATACCGCACAGGATGCACTTGAGCAGAACACAAGAGCGGCACGAAAGAATTTCAAAAAGGCTCAGAAACAGGCTCAGAAGAACCTCAAGAAGGCTCAGAAGTCCGCGAAGTCCAATATTGCCGCGACCGTATCAACAGCGCAGGACGTAGCAGACAAGGCATCTAAGAAGGCCAATGCTGGTTTCCTACAAGGAAAATCAGCGGCGCAGAATGCACTTGATACTGCTTCTCAGCAATCTAGCGCGAGTTTCTTACAGGGCAAGTCAAAGGCACAAGATGTGACCGACAAAGCTTCCAAGGCTGTAGACAAAGCCTCAAAGAAGGCAACCGCTAGCGTCCTTGATGCCAAGGCAACAGTTCAGGACAAACTGGATGATGCACAAGCCGAACGCGAGCGCAAGGCACGTCGCAAAGCAAACGCGCAGGGTCTTTTCCGCTTTGGCCTAGTTGCAGGTATCGTTGTTGCTCTACTCTACACACCAACTCCAGGCGCACAAATTCGCCAGCAGTTGAGCGAGCAATTCAATAAGTATCGTGGTCAACTCGGTCTCTAATACGAAGACAAGAACATAAAAAAACTGGCGGAAACACTGTTTCCGCCAGTTTTTTTATGTTCTTGTCTTCGCAGGGAAAGTATCACGAAGGAATGCCCTTTGCAAGTGGAGAGGTATCGTAGTGTGCTAATAGATCGGCGGTATTCGTATAGATTGCGATAGCTTGAGCAAGGTCTTTATCCTCCCAACCACCGGAGCGGAAGGCGATAGATTTGACGCCAGCATTTTTAGCTGATTCAAGGTCATACGGCGTATCACCCAGCATCACGACCTCATCAGCAGTGTAGCCAGACTTCTCAAGCGCGACCTCCATCACATCGGGATCGGGCTTCGATTGTTGGGCATCCTTTGATGTTGTTTCTTTTGCCATCAAGTCTTGTACATGTGGACCGACAATTTTGAGCGTCTGCTCCACTTCATCAGGCTCCGCAGAGGTCGCGACGACCAGCGTTAGCCCAGAGTTGTGCATATGCTCTAGCAATTCCTTCGCTTTAGGAAAGGGCTTTATCGTCGAGAGATAGCGCGTTTTAATAAGCTCTTTGCGTTCCGCGCTGATTTTCTTGCCCTCTTCACTATCTTTATCAATGCCCAATACCTCTGGTAGTACCTTGTCACCACCCATACCGATAAGTGGACGTATCTTCTCAAAGGATACTTGATGCCCTTGCGTCGCCATGGCATCTACCCACGCATGTGCTTGTGCATCGTTACTATCAACCAGTGTGCCATCAACGTCGAGGATAACTGCACGTATTCGTTTCATATGTTCTGTCATTGTAGCCTTAATTATGCTGATACTGGCGCGACTTGGGTGCTTAATGTTTTGCGTAGCAACACTTTCGCGCGATGAAAGTAGGTTTTCGCGGTGGCTTCTGGCATATTGAGCGTTCTGCCAATTTCTGAAAAGCTCATTTGTGCGAGATAGCGTAATGTTACCACATCACGGAACTTAGGTGGTAGTGACTGGATAGCATCGTGCAAAACGTGTTGCAGATCATGACGTTCCATGATTTCTTCGGGTAAGGGGCCTGGGTCTGCCATATCTCCTAAGAACGTGATTTCGCCTTCACTATTCTCGCTTTCTAATTGCGAGAAATGAATGGCATAACGCTTCCTGCGCCGTAGTTCATCTACACAGCAGTTGCGAGCAACCTGAAAGAGCCACGGCTTAAATGGCTCGGAGGTTCCAAGATTTGGCAACGATGTGTAGAAGCGCATAAACACTTGTTGCAAAACATCGCATGCCTGATCGTAGTCGCCTAAGAAACGGCAGATGAAGTTAAATAATGGTGTGCTATATCTATGAACTAATCGCTCAAAGGCATATTGCTCGCCAGACAATGCTTGTTGCGCTAACACCATATCGGAGATATCATAGGGTGTTGCTCTTCTTGTTTCACGGATTTGCACAGGTAGTCTCCTCATAGTTACTAGTGGGTTACACATTTGTGAAGAAGTTGTTTTTCGTTTGTATACTATAAGACTAGCGTTTTTCTTATAGAAATACAATGACTTTTTCTTAAGAAAAACGCTACCATAAAAAGTTGTAATCAAAAATTAAAGAGAAGGCGTGTAAAGATTAGATATTCCTTATAGAGTAAGAAAGCCCAAGTATAGCAACATATTGCTATACTTGGGCTTTCTTACTACTTAGAAGAAGTTTTTATGCGTGTTCGAGACGGCGCAACTCAATTTTGCCATCGCGGGTACGCACGGCAAAGGTAGGTTGAGCATAGACTGCGGGGCTATTGGCAACACTCCCGTCACAGAGACGGAAACCGGAATTATGCCACGGGCAGTAGACAACGCCGTTTTCGACGCGTCCTTCGTCTAATGGTCCTGCAAGGTGAGAGCAGGTAGCAGCAACCGCGTAAATGGCTTTCCCTTCTTTAAACAAAACGGCGGGGATGCCTGCCGCATCGACACGAGTCAGTTTTCCTGGTTCCAATGCGGACTCGTCCATAACCGCCACGAAGTCGTCAGAGCCACCCTCCCACGCAACGTGGTTAACACCAATGCCGCTAGAATATGCCAACTCACCACCAAGATAGCCCGAATAGAGTAAGATACCATAGGCACCTGCGGCTAACCCAATCGCGGCACGGCGTTGTCCCGTGATGCGTAGAATAGCTGAAACAATGTTCAACGAGAGGATACCAGTATTAAGCAACGCATGGAGCATACCGGTACGTTGGTCTGGGCCATCCGTATCTACCCAATTGGTAAGGCCAGTGGCGGCGGAAGCAACCGCGCCACCAATACCGAGCCACATGGTGATGTCCGCGCTCCGTGCGACTCCCTCGTTCTCGTCGGCTAACCACACAACATCGAGGAGCGTAGTTGCCGTCCACGAACCAATGGGGAATGCTACAAGGATGGGATGTACAACATGCCCAACCCACACACCGTTGAGAGCATCCTTAATTTTATAGCTGATCTGCCCTGGTTGCCCAAAAAGCTTGCTCGTCCACTGCTGTAGGGGTGTAGAAAGTTTGTCAAGCCACGGCATACGACTGAGTAACTCACCGTTCAAGCGGCGAATTGTTGGGCTATTTGGTGGAGTATCCATCCAACTCCTATCAGTGTTTGTTGTCAATTTTGAAGCCATGTGTCTTTTCCTTTGCTATTTTTCGACATTTCGCCAACAATAATCACGCGGCGGGTTCACTCCGATTACTGAGAAAGGAACCTCGGCCTTCTGTTTCGTTAACACGTATTGCTGTACAGCTTTGTTACGTGCATAAAACAGTTGCGCACACTGTAAAGCACTCCGCAGCGAGCGAAAATGGATGCTCATCTCTTGCTGCACGGGTAGCGATACATGGTGAAAGCCATGTGCCTTGAGCCAGCTACGATCTTCGACACGAGGCCAGATGAGCACGATTTTCCCGCCAGGCTTCGTGACACGCTGCAGTTCCGCAAGTCCTCGCTCTCCCCCCTGTTCGGGCAATGCAGTAAATGCGGAACACGACAGTGCAACATCAACAGTGTTATCCGCTAACGGTATAGCATCGAAGCGTCCTTCATGAGGAATAACGCGGTTCGTCATAGGATGCTGCCGACTTTTTTGACTGAGAATGCGCCGAAGCCCTGGTGAAGGTTCAACGGCATGAACAAGGTTTGCACCAGAACGCAGACATTCAAAAGTTGCACGTCCACTTCCAGCACCCACGTCAAGTACTGTTTTACCCCGTACCTCTGGCGCAAGTTCTTGAAAGATGCCAGGATGCAACCACTCGCCCTCGGTCAATTCTTCGTACAAGCCCGGCGTTTTCCAGTAAGTAAGTTCCCAGAATAGACTGTCAAGAACATGCTTACGCGCCTGTTCTATCTGCAGTTCAGAAAGAGGACGCTGAAGTTCAGCACGAAAAAGAGCGCGTTGCTTATATGGTACACATTTCTCGATATGTTTCACAAGTGGTCGGGACGTATGGTGTAAACTATGCGCAAGTTGCTCGACCGTCACACCAAAACTACCCTGTTCTAAGATTCGTTCCAATGAGGGACGATCAAAGACAAGCAGGTCTTCTACATGAAAAGGATTTTCAAACATCGGTTCAAGTGATGGAAGGCTTTCGCTAATCGCCATACCTGTATCCTTCTAGTCGCGTGTATAACTACATGTACTTTCACGCATAGCAAAAGGAAAAGGTTTCGCGTGATAGAGCCTTTTCTTTGTCTTACTATTCGTACAACTATTAGAACATTGAGAACATATTTTTCAAGAACTTAACGTACCCTTAGTCTTTTTGTGAAAGACTTGTAATTCAACAGGATATAACTTATGCTCTAGTCATAAATGACTATTGGGTCATTTTGTGGGTTTACTCTTAATCATAGGATTCTTACAATCATTCCAGTAAGGAGCATGAAGCATGAACATTGTAGATGCTGTCGTGAGTTCATTCGCGGCAGCCCTGGCACTTCTTTTCACGTTTATTCCCCGCCTACTTGGTTTCCTCGTTATCCTGCTTGTAGGATACATTGTCGCAACAGCACTTTCTAAAGCCGTTACCTTTTTGCTGCGCAAAGTAGGCTTTGATCGCTTCTCGACGAGAATTGGCTTGACACGTCTGGAACAGCAGATGGGTGTGAAGATGGATGCAGCAGGGATTCTGGGTCGCATCGTCTACTGGTTTGTCTTCTTGATCTTCCTGGTTCCCGCCGTTGACTCACTCGGCCTGACTGCTGTGAGCACGTTACTGGGTCAAGTTATAGCCTATATTCCTAATGTGTTTGTCGCTATTCTTATTCTCTTCCTGGGCATGCTTGCCGCGACATTCGTTGCTGACATAGTGCGTGGAGCGGCTTCAAGTTCACGTATTGGTAATCCAAATGTGTTCGCGAATATCGCACGTTACGCCATTCTCGGCTTCGTAGCCATTATTGCCCTTGAGCAATTGAACATCGGGGCCGCCCTTCTCAATATTCTGTTCACTGCAATCATGGGTGCCGCTGCACTTGCCTTTGGTCTCGCCTTTGGCCTGGGTGGACGTGATGCGGCAAAGCGCCTTGTCGAAAGTAGCGAATCCTCCTTAGGGCAAGCGGCTTCACAGATCAGTGCTCAGCAGAGTGCCCAGCAGAGTATCACACAGGCACGTACTGTTGCAGACATGCAGACCGGCGATTATCGCACTGGTCAACAATATGCACAGCAACAGCCCAACTATCAGTCCACAACTCCACAGCAGTATCCACCACAACAGTATCCACAGCAATAAATAAGTATTGTATAAAAAGATGGGACAAGAGAACCGCGCTGCGATTCTCTTGTCCCATCTTTTTATGCTCCTGCTTGGCCTGTTGTGAGTCCATAAAAGAGCAGGACAGCAGCGGTAGTCATCACAAGCACGGTTACAATGAGTCCAATATTTACAAGCAAGCTCAGCCGATGCGTTCCCATGATTTTACGATTATTACCAACAAGTAAGACATAGATAATGAGGACAGGCGAAAGTACACCGGCGAGAACATTCGCCCAGAAGAGGAGTCGAATTGGATCTAAACCGATCAAAGCGAGGGCAAGACTGACCACAAGAGCAAATGTAAGGATAAGGTAAAAACCCTCATTTTGCCACGGTTTTTTTGAAAGGCCAGAGGGCCAACCAAATGTTCCCGCCACCGCATATGAGGTGCTTGCCAATAATATAGGAATGGCAACAACTCCTGCCCCAATGAGACCGATAGCAAACAGGTATTCAGCAAATGGCCCAAGCACGGGTACAAGTGATTGGGCCGCATCTACTGCCGTGACGATACTCTTATGATGCACAAACAATGTTGCGGCTGTCGAGGCGATGATTGCGTAGGCTATGAGATTGCCACTAATAACACCAGTACTGATATCTAAAGCCGCGAAACGCATTTTTTGTGGAAGTGTTCCTGGTCGAATTTCCTCTTTTTCCCCTTGTACTTGCCAGAAGATGTTATATGGTGAAATGGTAGCACCCAGCAAAGCCACAGCACTACTGACACTTGCGAAATTCAAGTCGATATGTGGCACAAAGGTATTGAAAAGTAGGCTACCCCAGTTCGGTTTTGCTAATACTGCCGTTATAATATAGACAACGAAGACAAGACTCATAAGTATGAAAATGCGCTTGATCGACTCAAAGTTGCGAAATACGGTCAGATACCACAATATAGCCGCGACAGGTACAACAAACCAGACCCAGTTAATATGAACCAACAATTCCAGCCCGCTGCCGATGGCAACGAGATCAGCTGCAATCAAGGCAATGTTGGCAATGATGAGAACTGATGCCGCGATACCTGCTATCCACTGTCCATAGTGTTCGCGCAAAACCTCTGCTAAACCCTTTTGTGTGATTCGTCCTACTTGAGCACAGGCATACATACAACATTGATAGAGTGGCGTGGCGAGGAGCAAAAGCCAGAGGTGTCCAAATCCGTTTTGCGCACCGTCAACCGAATAAGATGCAACTGCTGACGAGTCATTCCCTGCCATACCGCCTAGAAATCCTGGTCCCAATATACGCAATAACGGAATATTTCTTGCTTGTGCCTCTTGCTTTTCACGTTCTGCTGGCGGCTCCTGTCTATCCTCTTCCAAACCACGTAAACCCTCTGCTGTCGGAATTGCCTCCTCAACCTCTTCGAGCAAACTATCTGCATCTTGCTCCTGAAACTCTTTTTCATGGAGCAATTGCTCATGTCCCCCGGCGGAAAGTGATGCTATTTCTTTCGTATTTACGTCTACCATTACTTTGCCCTGTGGTTGCTGAGGCGTCTCCTCTTCTACAGCCTGAATGCGATCCACAGGTATTTCTAGCTCTTCCTTAAATAGGAGTCCTTTCCGCACCACGATTTCCTCGACATGCCCTTGCGCATCTCTCACAACATCAGCCACTCTCGGCTTGCTCACATCCTCCTCACCCAAATCGCCCTTCGTTGCCTCTATCAACATCCCCGGCTCGATAGCATCCTTACTCTTTTGCTGCTGTTCATCAGCCATATATTTATTATGCCTTCCTCTCAATTAGCATAAGGTCTCGTAGACTACACAGTTGTAGCAGATTATACTATTATTTGACAAATTATATGGATACGGTCCCTACACCTACGTACCAATTTGTTAAACTCCCTAATTGATGCATCCAGTCCATAGCACGGGGACGCGCACATTGCTTCGCTCGTGCGGAGGACGCGATAATGCTCTTTAACAAAATAGTACGGATATCTGTAGGGACCGATTT
>CAXTWV010000049.1:0-15689 GCA_964248005.1 uncultured Ktedonobacteraceae bacterium
TCTCCTGTATACTCGCCGACCATCTCTGGTGGAATATCGGTCTTATCGAGAATCTCGCTAATCCATTGGCGTACCGCAACGGTGTTCGGCGTCAGGATGAGCGTCGCGCGTTGAATATCCGCCATTGTTGCTAGACCAACAATTGTTTTGCCCGCGCCACAGGGTAGGACGACAACACCACTTCCGCCGCTCGGCGCTCCCCCTGCGTAGAATGCTGATGATGCCGCGTATTGATAGCCGCGTGGCTCAAAGTTCTTTCCTTGATGCGTTGGCGATACCAGTTTGAGAGGTAGCCCCGAACCATCCGTATAGCCTGCCAAATCCTCAGCAGGAAATCCCATGTGAATAAGTGATTGCTTGATGTGTCCACGTCGTGAAGCATCAACTTGAATTGTTTTACGGTCAATTTGCCGTAAGATATATGGTTGTGTACGCTTATGATGCATCACCTCGACAATCAAGGCTGTATCCTCTGATGTGAGCAGCAACGCATCGCCTTCGCGAGTGAGCTTGATGCGTCCATAGCGGCTAATGTACTCACGAATATCCACAGCGATATTTGAGGGAATGGCATACTTGCTATACTGTGTTAAAAGCTCAAGAATTGTTGCCGCACTCATGCCGCCTGCCGCTGCATTCCAGAGCGAGAGTGGTGAGAGTCGATAGGTGTGAATATGTTCAGGTGATTTTTCTAGTTCAGCAAATTGAGCAAGTGCATCTCTTGCTTCAGCATGTAATGGATGATCTACCTCTAACAAAATGGTACGATCACTTTGAACAATAATAGGGTTACTGGGATTCATATTTATCTACACTCCAGGCATTGATGCCCATGTCTTTATATATTTTGTAACCGTTGTCACGGTCGCCTCTTCATAGCCTCGCATGAGATGTCGCGCCCCTGTAATAACTTTAAGACCTTTGGGACCCGTTTGTTGCTCAACAAACGGTTCAAGTTTATAGCGCGGACAAATTTCGTCAAACTCACCTGTAACAAACAACTTTGGGCGGTCAAATGGGCGAGGAAAACCGTTTGCCGCACGGAACAGTGGTAAGCTTATTGCTACAACAGTGCGTATCCGTGGGTCAAAAGGTCCATATAGAAGTGCAATATATGCTCCAAAGCCGTGACCAATAACACACACCTTTGCTAGATTCACGCCTGGTATTTTTACTATTGTGTCGATAGCACCAGCGAGATCGAGCGGTTCTAAGCGTCCATCTGTCTGTTGTCCCTGACTTCTTTGTACGCCACGAAAGTTAAAACGCAATGCTAGCATACCCGTATCAGCAAGGTTTCTTGCTAATTCCACAGTGAGTGTATCGTTCATATCACTGCTCGCTGGTTGCGGATGACAGAGTATCACGCATGGCATGTGTTCTGCTCTTCTGGGTACATGAAGCATTCCTTCGAGGAGAAATGTTGGCTGTCCCTTACTATGAAATGTGATTGGTCGCTCAGCGTGTGCTGATGAAGTCATCATTTGCCCTTCCGCTTCCCTTACGTGTTGCTACTCTCCTCTGTATAGTATCCCAAGAGCAGCAACGCGTCAACTAGCTTGCAGAAACCCTGAAAAAATGTGAGTATAGTGATAGATACCCAAAAAGCAATAGTGATGCGTCATTGAGTTTTGCACACAGCCTGGGAAATATGGGAGTAGCAATACATACCCAAAAGTCATAGAATGTTCAAAGAATGTGAGAAACGAGAGAATTTTTACGAAGTGATGCAATTTGTGTAACAAAACCCTTGCAAGTATGCACAGGAATGTTATACTTAGTATGACAGATGTGGTACATCTCTCACGTCAAAACCTACTTCTTGTGCTATTTACGTATTTTTGCGGCATGGCAACGGCTTTTTTGCTCTTTTATTTTTCTATTCGCGTGTACTTGATCCTTCTGGGGAGATGGATTGCTTCGAGCCTCTTGCTTATGCTGTGGTACGCGGAACGCGTGCGGTTGCCTGTAATTCAACGTGATGGGAAAGAACCTTGCGTCAGAGAGTGTTTTCCATTTTTATCGCAACGTGCCCAAGGATGGGTATATAATGCGAAATACACCTGTTTCACGATGATGTGCAAAGGCGTAGTGGGTGGTAGAGGACAATACTACATTGCAGACAACCTTGATACATTGTGCTATGGTTTGATATAGCACTTTTGTCGTTGGGCTAGTATACTAAAGTATTGTAAAATGTAGAGGCAGGAGCACATATGACGACCATTTTAGTTGTTGAGGACGAGCCAACCCTTGCTGAACTTCTCAAAGAAACATTAGATATCGAAGGATATTCCACTGTTACTGTCCTTAACGGCGAAGATGCTGTACAATTCGCGCTTCGTGAAATGCCGCACCTCATTATTTTGGATATTATGCTGCCAGGTATTGATGGATACGAAGTGGTGAAGCAACTGCGCGATCATCCTAAAACAATGAACATTCCCATCATTGTGTTGAGCGCGTGTGTATCACATGCTGATAAAACCTTTGCCTTCGAGCTAGGTGTTGATAACTATATCAACAAACCTTTCGACACGGACGAACTGCTCGCACGCATCCGCCGTCAATTGAAACGCACACAACAAGGGTCGCTTTCTCCACTTACCCAACTTCCTGGGGGGTTACAGCTAGAGCGTGCTATAACGAGTAAGTTGGGTAGTGCGGAGCAGTGGAGTCTCCTTTATCTCGATCTTGATAATTTCAAGGCATTCAATGATGTCTATGGCTTTCTTGCCGGCAACAACATGATCTTATTGGTCGGGCAGGTATGCCAACGTGTCGTCTACGAACTTGGCAATATTACCGATTTTGTTGGACATATTGGTGGCGACGACTTCCTCATTATGACTACGCCGGATAAAGCACAACTTTTGTGTGAACACATTCTGGAGCGTTACAAACAACAAAGTAAAGTACTCTATAGATGTGAAGACTTGGACCGTGGCTCAATCAGTGGCGTAGATCGTAAAGGACGTGCCTACCAATTTCCACTCGTCTCTCTCTCCATCGGTGTTGTCAACAATCAATTTCGACACCCTCACAATCTCGACGAGATTAGTATTCTTGTGGCAGAAGCAAAACGACATGCGAAATTGTCGTCTGACAACGTATTTTCTATTTCGTCGCCGCGTACTGTTCTCTATCAGGAGCGTTCGCATACAAGTGTTTCAGACCTGCCGCCCGTTCTCTCGCTTATGAATATGCAGCACGTCAAGAGATGTACTCAACACGATGCCTTTGTCGAGTTTTAACAAAATTGGCTCGATTTTCCATTTTGTGATATGCTAGAATGTGCAATCAGGGAAGTATCCGTTAAGTCTTCATCATTGCGCTCAGGTGTGGCAAGTAATATAGAATGACATATCGAAAGGTAGGAACATCCTACGAGTCAGGACGAAATTTCACAAGAACAACAACAGGAGCAAGAGGCATTACGTCTTGCGAAACGCGAGAATGCCAAGCGCGTTTTGCGCGATAGTGGGCTTGCTGAAATGTTACAAAGCATTAATAAAAATCTTCTTAAGGGACGTGGATGGTTCGAGGAGTACGATTCAACCGTTCTTTTCAAGTGGGGTACAGGCTACACCCGTCGCCACATCTGGATTGATGTAGATGGAACATCGTTGCGCTTCCGTCTTATGCCACACCGTAAATGTCTTAATTCCATTCCCCTTTGTGACGGTGAATATCATACATTTACCAGCCAACTCTGGGCAGACCATAACCTGCTACAAATGGAACTCAAAAAATATTACGATAAGCCTGTCGCGGAAACTTCTTCTGATTAGGTAGACTGCTTTACAATGGTTCCAGTGCGATAGTCTGCATCGTTCCTATACCGCTAATAAAGCGGTGAACTGCTGTAAAGTGAGCGTCAGCATAGAAATCTTCTCGGTCTCTATCACCAGACCAACTTAATAAGTTGAGAAATGTAGTGCCTTGTGTATATGGTAGATGTGGTTCTGTTGAGAGTGACTGTTCAACTGCGCCGCGTGCGAGAAATCCAAAGGCAAGAGACGATTGCGTGGCTTGTCTCTTCAGTCCCTCAACCCAGCCGCGCTGTGCCACATCAGCCTGTTCGGGTCGCACTGTTGCCAGATGAATTGCCGCAAGTTCAGGAAAGGCTGCCGGACGAATGTAGCCCCATATATAGCCGAAGAGGAGTTGTTCGGGCGGCGAAACTAACAGTTCCGCCGCCGAACTAGCAAGTAGTTGTTTCGGGTTGTAACGTTCTTGCGCTTGTTTCCATGCTTCGTCACTTTCCCAAGTCGTCAGTATAGCATAACAAGGTGATGAGCCTCGTCCTCGGTAAAAACGAGAAGTCACTAACCCTTGTGTATTGCGCACTGTATCTTGAATAAGCTGTATTCGTGCAAGCGTATCTACGTCTTTTATCGGTGTCGTGTATGCGAACGTAACAACCAATACTTCCATATATCTCCTCTTCCTCACCCTACTATCTGCAAGCTTCCATCCCCTTGAATGCCGAGCACAACAGGCAAGACCTTTGTACTCACGACAACAACCAGACTCTGAATATGGAGTGCGATTGGGCAACTCACACCCGCGAAATCTTCCTGACTAATCCGCTGCACCAAGTCTGCCTCTGTTGGAAAGTTGTCCTGGTTAGCAATCGGGCCAATCGCCTTTGCCACAATCTCGACGCCATCGCCAAAGAAGAGTGCGCCCTGATCGAGTGCTGCCGCCCCACTACAGTAGTTTCCTGGTGACGCGAATGACGTACAGAAACTCGCATAGAACTGCTTGGGCCAACTCTCGGTTGGTGGACGTGCTGCTGACGATGTTGAAACAAATATCCTGGGTAGTGAGAGCTGTTGTTGTCTTGTCCATTGCACAAGACCTTGTAGCGCGGATGGCACAATATATTCTCCGCCAACCATAAGAATGGGTTGCTGATTTTGTGGCAGACGTGCTATCGCCTCTGCAAGTGTTACTACGTCGTTTGTGAGCAGGGACGTATAGATTAATTCGGGACGTGGCCGTGCGTTAAGTGCATCCTTGAGACCCGCCAAAAGAATATCTTGCGCGGCCTGTGGGCGTTCATTAGCATTAAGAATACCGCTTGCGACAGCAGTTTCTTGTGCTACGATAGTGCCATGATCGAACTTTTTGAAATTGTTACTAAAGCCATGTGCCGATCCCTCCGACGATGGATCGCTAGGATCATAGAAGATAGCCGCGTTATGAACGTGCAGGTTGTTCGCTGCAAAGTTCGCGCCAACAGAGCTTTGACGGTCGTCATCGGGCGAGAAACGCACGAATGCAAACCCCGGCGCACAGTGTCTATACAAGGCTGTGCTCGTGATAATGTCGAGTATGAAAAGTCCGGTCGCTGTGGGTACAATCAGTGGTAGACCTGCGCGGCACATAACTGGTAAGGCAACACTCACCAGCGTACTTGGTCCAAGTCCTAGCACCCCTAAGACGGGATGTGTTTTCCCTACAGGTATGGAGGTTAATAGCCCAAGTTGTTGTGGCGAAGTACTTCCGCTTGCCAGTGAAGCAGCTGTCTCTGCGATTTGCAATGCACCTTGTTCAACACCTGTCGTGTTTGCCAGGACAAGGTAGAGTAAAGGTGCTCCTGGTGTTTTCATCTGCGTCAGATTATACTGCTGCTGCGCAATAAACGCTCCTACAAGTTCCTGTGTGTAGGCTGCGTACAGAATGTGTCTATCTGTGCCACCATGAGGGTCTGCGTTACCTGGGCCACTATCAAAGCTAACCACGATCATTCCGTAAGGATGTCCTGATTGACGTACCTGCAAATCCGCAAGATAGATGGCGGCTTCTGCTCCATTGCACCCGGTTGTGTCGCTGACAGTCGTGCTGACTGCGGAGGCAAGTAAAGAACTTGCTTTAGAAACATCTCCACTTTGCAGCGACTGTGCCGCCTGACGTTTGTCGCGATAGCTGTTAGCATTACAGGCATCATAGGCTTTCAGGCCATCGCTCAAGCCAATTCCATCAGGGGTAGGCACGGTGATCCTCATAGGCTGATAATAGCGTGCGTTATCCCAGCTAATGCCTATAAAGGCACTGAGGGAGGCCGCAAGGAGTAAGAGAATGAGTGTGCCGTAGGAAAGTGCCATTGGTGAGACGGGAATTTGTCCACCACGGAAGAAGCCTGTTGCTTCCCAACCGATAACGCTGAACGGGTCACGTACAAGACGACGACGGTACTTGCGTGTTGACTTCGCTTCCTGCCGAAAAAGGTCGAGCAATACGAGACAGCCAGATTCACAGGTGAGCAAGTGTTCTTGCACCTCTGGATAAAGATCGGCAACATTCTGCCCATTATCCAGTGCTTCCGCATAGTCTTTGAGCTTGCTTCTGCATTGCTGACAGTCAAGTGTGCCATCATTCAGCAAGGCGAGAGTTGCGGATGGAGACGCTTGAGGGACAGATGGAGTTGCGGCGAGTGATGTTTGCTGTTCGGCTTGCTCTTCTGAGCGCGTCTCCCGCACTCCCTGTTCAGACAACGATGAGGTAGTGTGTTCAACGGGTGTTTCGAGAACTAATGGTCCTGTATAGTCTGTTCCCAATCCACCGCGCCTTCCTTTTTTCCGCTTGCGTGACGTACCATTCGCATTCTGCGCACTGAGACAACGTACACACGTTGCCATATGCAGCTGTGCAGCTTCAACAGCTTCTTCTGGAACCGCGTCAGGGTCTGTGTCATGCTCTGCCAGTACGGAAACCGCGAAAGCACATGCCGGGGGGAGCCTTTCTTCCGTTATCATCGCATCCTCTGCCTTGTGAAATAAAATAGGAAACTATTGGCGCGAAAAAGAGCGTAAGGCAAATGTAACTTGTTGTTCCAACGTCATCGCCTGATCTTGAGGAATCTTCGCCAACGCTGCCTGAGCCTCAGAAGGCGAATAGCCCAGCCCCAGTAATGCTTCCAGGACCTCTGCTTGTATTCTGTTTCCAGGAGTGGCACCAACCGCTCCTGTCGTTGGAAGCGTAGGCAGCTTTCCTTTTAGCTCAAGAATCAATCGTGAAGCTAGTCGCTTGCCAACGCCAGGAGCTAACCCCAAACGTTGTACATCCTCATCTGCAACTGCTTTATAGAGCGTAGGGGCGTCCATCACGGAAAGTAGTGCTAACGCTACTTTAGGACCAACACCACTTACTGCAATCAGTTGCTCAAAGGCGTTACGGTCTTGCTCGTCGAGAAAACCATAGAGGGCTATGCCATCTTCGCGCATGTGAAAATGCGTATAGAGCGATACCTCCATGCCTTGCTCGGTCAGGCGATGAAGCGTTGAAGAGGGGACGGCTACACGTATGCTGAAGCCACCAACACGTAAAATAACGGCGTCTGCCTTGCTCGTTTCAAGTGTTCCATGAATACCTGTAATCATCGCCCCAAAACCTCATCTCTTCATGTTTCGCTATATGCAGAAACGCTAATGTAATATGGAAGTAACGGAATACTGCTGTGAGTAGGAGTAATAGAGAAGGGCATTCCCTTGCTTTCAACAACAGGTTTTTTTAAGGTGAATGAAATGCCTGTAGGGACCGATGTATCACATCCTTGTTGGCAATTGAAATGCGGAAAGGACGTGATACATCGGTCCCTACACGTTGCCTATTATCGTGAGCCAGTAAGTAGCTTCGAGTAGGGAAGGGTGTTGAGGTGGCAGATGGCAACCGCAGCCGCGTCAGCCGCGTCATCTGGCTTTGGAACCTGTGAGAGCTTCAAAAGTATTCGTACCATCTCGCCCACCTGGTCTTTGCCCGCACTGCCATAGCCTGTCACCGCCTGCTTAACCTGCATAGGAGTATATTCTGCCACCGAAAGACCACCGTTTGCCAGCGCGAGCATCGCTACACCACGCGCCTGACCGACTGTCATAGCTGTGCGTGCGTTCTTGGCGAAAAAAAGCTCTTCCATCGCTGCTTCGTTCGGCTTGTATGTGGCAATAATCGCGCTCAGTCCCTCATAGATAATTTGGAGCCGTTGCGCGAGTGGCATTTTTGCAGGCGTTGTGACTACATCACATGTGAGCATGTGTAACTCACTCCCCTTCGCCATCACTACCGCATAGCCAACAATCGCTGTACCAGGGTCGATGCCCAGTGCGATACGATATGGGGAATTTGAAGCTGGTGAGAGCGTAGACATATCACTCATATTTTCTATGTTTTCCTCTCTCACCTTATTCTGTATATGCGTCAAAACGTCTCACAATTTAGGCATAGGAAGATGCAAACTCGTCTGGGAAGTCGGCATTTGAATACACATTCTGTACATCGTCCAGGTCTTCGAGCTTTTCTGTGAGACGGATAAACTGGTGTGCCGTCTTTTCGTCGGCAAGCTCAACTCGTGTCTTCGGGACCATCGTCACCTCAGATTTGAGGACCGTGTATTTATGTGCCTCTAATTCCTTACGAACCTTCTCAATCTCTGACGGATCAGTATAGACAATCAACGTTTCGTCGTCAGGTTTTGTTGGTTCCACATCGTCGGCCCCGAAATCAATCGCTTCTAACGAAAGCTCATCTGGATCATGCCCATCTAGCTGTACGTCGATGACTCCTTTGGACTCGAAGAGCCAATCAACGCACCCATTCTCACCCATATTTCCAGCGTTGCGGTTGAATGCATTACGAACCTCTGCAACGGTGCGATTGCGGTTCTCGGTTAGCGTTTGCACAAGCATCGCCGTTCCACCCGGACCATAGCCCTCGTAGGTGATTTCTTCAAGATTGTTATCTTCAGTGCCACCTGCTGCACGCTTGATTGTACGCTCAATATTATCTATCGGCATGTTCGCGTCACGGGCGTGCTGAACCGCCATACGTAAACGGAAATTCGCATCAGGATCGCTACCACCGCCTTCACGAACCGCGACGACGATCTCACGTCCTAGCCGCGTAAACAATTGTCCTCTACGTGAATCATTAACGCCCTTCGAGCGGCGAATTTGCGACCATTTTGAATGACCTGACATGTCATCTCTCTCCTAGTTTACTCTCTGCTGATCTGATCTTATACACTGTGCCTCGACTACGCACAGAGTTGCGTGTTGGCATCAGAGGTGTTTTCCCAAAAAAACTGCTTGCGACATTGTAACACGAACAGGCTTAGTGCGTCGAGGGGGAAAACTCCGTTTGCAGCCACTCGTCAATCGCTGAATTCACAGCCTCCGGCTGCTCTCGCATCACATAATGACCAGCATTTGGAATAATGCGCAATGTTGAACTTGAAATGTGCTGATGGAGATATGTGCTGTACTTCACGGGTGTTAACTGATCATCCGTCCCACAAACAATCAGAGTTGGTATGGATATTTCGTATAGCCTTTGCATGATATCAAAAACATCACATGCGGCAAGATCACGATAGAGGATATTCGGTCCTGGTATGGCTTGCTCTTGTACCACCGCTTGCGAAACCGCAGGGGTAGTTGTTGTTGCAACCGCCATATGCGATAAACGTGAACGTGCTTGTTCTGGCGTATTTTTTGCATCTGCTAAGAGGGTAGGGAGAATACGTAACCGCGCTCCCGTCCCAATCAGCACTATACCTCCTAGTTCATCGCCATACTCAAGAGCCATTGTTAGGGCGATTGCCCCACCAAGCGAATGCCCAACGATAATAGGCTTTTGCAGGTGCAATTCCTGCATCACAATATTGTATGCTTCCTGTGCATATTCCTGTACTGTTACCTCGGCAGGTAGTGTATCGGGACGTTGCCCATGCCCTGGCAAATCAAGCGCAAACGCCTGTTCTGTTCCAAAGTGCTCAATCTGTAAACGCCACACGCGCCCACTATCACCCGATCCGTGAATAAAAACGAGTGAGTGTTGTGTTGGGGTATGTTGCTCGCTCATAGGATTTGGCTCCTTTATGTGTAATTATGCCTATCAAATAAACACGGCTTTGGTCTGGACTGGGATGCGGTTTGACCTGTTTATGTATACATGAAACCACCTGTAGGGGTCTAATTCATGACACCCTGGTGGCATACCACAACTGTTCGGGATTGTTGAAACGTTTATCTACGTTCTGCGAATGTTGTGGTATGCCACCAGGGTGTCATGAATTAGACCCCTACCGATAACGCATCACCATCAATTCGTTTATTTCCACTGTGCATTAGGTTATAATGTGCATATTACAACATCGGAAGCAAAATAACGTAGTTATAGTAGGGAGTTTGTGATAGAAAACACAGGCACTTCCAAGCCTATCAAGGCTGCGCGTCAGGGGCTTGGTCGCACGGGAGAACGTTTAGCTGCAGAGGAACTCATACGCCAAGGATACACTATTATCGAGCGTAACTTTCGTTGCCGCCATGGTGAGATTGACTTGATCGCGGAAGACGCAAACGACCTGATCTTCGTCGAAGTCAAAACGCGTAGAGGCAATGCTTATGGCTTGCCAGAAGAAGCGGTGACGCCGCGTAAGCAGCAAAAAATTGTGCAGGTAGCAACATATTATCTCGACCTGCACGAATGCTCTGAGCGTTCATGGCGCATCGACGTTGTAGCCGTACAACTCAGTTCTAATGGTCGTTTTGAAGAGATACGCGTTCATCAACATGCAGTACAAGCATAAAAATAAAGAGCAATCACATTCATTATGGAGGATAAATCATGAGTGATTTTGTAGAGTCCGCGAAAAACTTTATGAACTCAGCCGTCAGTCGCACGGGTTGGGAAGCACAAAAACAACTTCGTGTTCGTAGCAAACAAAGCGAATTGGACAAACTTTGGGACCAGCGTCAGCAACTCTTAAATGAGCTTGGCAATGTCGCGATGAACTTATATCAGCAAGGCTCGCTTACGGATGCACAGCTTTCGCGTCTGTGTGCTAGTATTCAAGAGTTAGATCACGATGCACGCAATCGTGAAGCACAACTGCAAGAAATAAAAAGCGAGGCGTATCCAGCCGATTCATTCGCTCCCACACCTACGGCGAACTACGCGCCACCTCCAACATCACAGCCCTTCACGCAGGCGGCACCGCCACCACAACCTGCTCCTGCTCCTGGTGCGGCGGCGCAGATGCAGCCTTGTCCGCATTGTGGGCAGCCTGTACGCGTGAATGCACTGTACTGTCGCAATTGTGGCTCGAAACTTCGCTAAGTTGAAACCGTGCGGGTATGCTATAATGAGGAGCACGCAATACTCACGAAATGTAGGGACACTCTATCGTGTTTGAAAGTAGTCTCGTCGCTGGCGATACCCAGGGAAAAGATGCACTTACTCTAAATATACTTAGTCATAGTTCTGCTCAGACGCAGCTTCTTGGCATGCATCTGGGCGAACTCTTACGTGGTGGAGAACTCCTCCTTCTCGATGGACAACTTGGCGTGGGTAAAACGACCTTTACTCAAGGGCTTGCGCAAGGACTGGGTATTACTGCGACCATCACTAGCCCAACCTTCACCCTTCTGAAAGAATATTTGGGCCAAGTGCGTCGAATGCAAGACACACAAGAAAACACGAAAGGGCCTGCACTCTACCATTTTGATTTGTATCGTCTGGATGACCCGGAAGAGATATTTGATCTGGGCTTTGAGGATTACTTTTACGACACGACTGGAGTATGTGTTGTCGAGTGGGCTGAAAAAGCGGATGGCTTATGGGTACCCGAAACGCTCCGTATTGCTCTAAGTATATACAGTGAAACAGAGCGAATGCTTGTGTTTACAGCGAACGGCGCACGCTATTCCGAACTACTACGACAATTTCAGAAAAATATACATGCTATTACTCGCACTTGATACATCTAACCGCCATGCGAGCATTGCCCTCTGTTCCGAGGACGAAGTGTATGGCGAATATACATGGCGCATTGACAGCAACCACAGTGTTGAATTGCTTCCGCGCATTCAACGACTCGTTGCTGAATGTCATGCTGCTCTTTCACAGGTTGATGGCATCGCCGTTGCTACGGGACCGGGTTCGTTTAATGGAGTGCGTGTTGCGTTGGCTACGGCGAAAACACTCGCCTTTGTTCTACAAAAGCCACTCTTTGGAATAAGCACATTAGACATCATCGCCGCCCAGCAACAGCAGGTCACATACCCTCTCTGCGCTGTTATGGAAGCAGGACGTTCAGAACTTTATGCAGCTTGCTACTGTGCTTCTTTACACGTAACAGAGCGTGAAGATGCGCGATACATATTGTCAAAGATAAGCGAGTATGGCGTGTTTTCTCCGGCACAACTAGCCGAGTTGATACAAGAGCAGAGAATCGGCCCAACTACACAGTTAACGTTTCTCTTCTGTGGTGAGATAAGCGAAGCCTCTCGTCAGGCTCTCATGACATACATGCAAGGGCAAGGAATTTTTCTCAACAATGTACAGTCAACGCGTCATGCGTCTGTGCTTGCATCTCTTGCCTTGCAACGTTGGCAAGAAGGGAACGTGGATGATCCATTGTTACTCGAACCACTCTATTTGAGGCGTCCTTCGATTACCACAAGTACGAGAAAACGAGCATTACTTGGCACAACATTCCAGCGACCTTCGGGTCAAGGTAATACAGAAAGGGAAGAGGGTGCGGTACGCGATTGACCAAATGACTATGGCAGACGTGCCTCGTGTCGTCGAGATCGAGCGTCTAGCCTATCCATCGACATGGCCTCCCAGTGCTTATCGTAAGGAATTACAGGATAATCGTTGGGCGCACTATATTGTGTTGCGCGATAAACATATTGCGGAGGAACGCGCCACTGTCCCACCACAAGAGGTAGAAAAGCCGCGTAAGAATCGCTTGTTTCCCCTTTCCCTGCTACCCAGTCGCCCTAGTATCATAACGCCTTCGCCCGAACTAGATTCTATCATCGGGTTTGCGGGTTTATGGCTTATGGTCGATGAGGCGCATGTGACGACTATCGCAACGCATCCTGGTTTCCGCCGCCGCGGTTTAGGCGAACTGTTACTCGTAAGCTTGATTGACATTGCCTACAGTATCGGCGCGAAGTGGGTCACGTTGGAAGCGCGTGTCTCCAACTACCAGGCTCAAAACCTCTATCGCAAATATGGTTTTCGTGAAGCAGGCATACGCCATCGCTATTACAGCGATAATCAGGAAGACGCGGTTATCATGTGGACCGATGAAATTAACTCGCCGGTGTATAAACAGCATTTTCAGGAACTCAAAGCCGCGCTCTATCAGAAGTTAGAAGCGCAATAAGTGGTGCAGCCGGTAAGTAACAAAGGGACGCGCACATTGCTTCGCTCGTGCGCAGGACGCGATACATCGGTCCCTACCAGTGCCGGATACACTAATAAGTAAAGGATTACAAGCAAACATCTATGCTCGTACTTGGTATTGAAAGCTCATGTGATGAAACGGGTGCCGCCATCGTTCAAGACGGTCGCTGGTTGCTCTCAAATGTCGTTGCGTCACAAATAGATATTCATAATCGCTATGGCGGCGTTGTGCCAGAGGTTGCATCCCGACAACAACTGGCCTCTGCTATTCCTGTCGTCGAGACTGCACTCGCGCAATCCGGTTGCTCATGGGACGAGATAGATGCAGTCGCTGCAACATACGGCCCCGGACTTGCAGGCTCGTTGCTGGTGGGTCTTACCGTTGGCAAAACACTTGCGCTTGCCCGCGACCTGCCTTTTTTTGGCGTCAATCACCTCGAAGCACACATCTACGCCAACTGGCTAAGAACGGATGTAGCACCACCTGTCTCATCTCCTTCTGATGTTGGTTCTATTGAGGGTGATCCAAGCTTTCCGTTGCTGTGCCTTGTCATTTCGGGCGCACATAGCGAACTTGTGTTAGTGCGCGATCATGGAGACTATCAACTGCTAGGGCATACGCGTGACGATGCAGCTGGTGAAGCATTCGACAAGGTGGCACGTATTCTTGGCTTAGATTACCCCGGTGGCCCATCTATTCAAAAAGCGGCACAACAGGCAGAAGACGAACTTTTACAACAAGAACGTCCTGTCGCTCTTGCCCGTACCGCGTATCGTTTACCACGCGCATGGTTACGTGGCACCTACGATTTTAGCTTTAGTGGTCTCAAAACCGCGATGCTTCATCTTGCTGAGGGGGCAACTGCCGATGAGCGTCCAGCAGCCGAGAGTGAGGGTAAACAGATTAGCCACTATACACGTATGGGCGCATTAGCCGCGCAAAAGGGGACAACAAACGTCTCCTTCTTAGCCTCCAGTTTTCAAGAGGCGATTGTTGATGTCCTGGCGGTCAAGACGCGTCTTGCCGCTCAAGAGTATGATGTCAAACAGGTTGTGTTGGCTGGCGGTGTAGCTGCGAATGTGCGTTTGCGTAATCGTATTGAGCAAGAACTACTACCACTTTCTATTCGTCTCAGCTATCCGCCAATCGAGTTTTGCACCGATAATGCCGCGATGATTGCAGGTGCTGCCTTTTTCCATCTCTCGCGTGGAGAGCACCATAGCCTTGACCTTGATGTACAGCCCGGATTAAGTTTGCCATTTAAGAAATGAGGAACAACGTATGCCCAAAGACAAAGTATATGCCCTGGGTATCGACCTGGGAGGAACTAAGACGCTCGTGTCTGTTGTCGATGTCACATCAGGAGAAGTGATTGCCTCGGCACGTAAACGCACCCGTGCTGAGCGTGGACAGGATTTTGTATCGCAACGAACTATCGAACTGGCAACGACTGCCATTGCTGATGCCAAATTGCCCCAAGGAACCGAAATCATCGCGATTGGCGTCGGAGCGGCGGGCCAAATTGACCGCAAGAACGGTATTGTGCTCGATGCACCAAACCTTGGCGTGCATGATATGCACCTCGGCGATATTCTTGGGAAGCAGTTCGGTAAGCCTGTATACGTGGGGAATGATGTAGAGGTGGCGGCACAAGGCGAATATCTCTATGGTGCAGGAAAAGGCTATAACAATTTTGTCTGTATGTTTGTGGGAACTGGCATTGGGTCAGGTATTGTCTCAAATGGCAAGCTGTATGAAGGTTTGTCGGGAACGGCTGGCGAAGTCGGGCATATGACGATTCAGGCCGGAGGACGCATTTGTGGCTGTGGCAGTCTTGGATGCCTCGAAGCCTACGCCTCGCGTACCGCGATTACTAAATCGATTATGGCGGACATACATCATGGCCGTGCCTCGGTGCTCTCGGATGACGCTCAGAAGCAGCTCAAAGAGGGCGATACCGTTATTCGCTCTGGTATTCTTGCGAGTGCTATTGAGCAGAAGGATGAGCTTGTTACTGAAAAGGTGATCGAGGCAGCCAACTATCTCGGTTATGGTATTGCTTCGGTGCTGAACTTCTATAATCCTGATGCTGTTATCCTGGGTGGTGGTGTCATCGAAGCCGTTGATCTACTCTATGAGACGGCGGTGCATCGCGCACGAACTACTGCGCTTACAGCACCCGCGAAGAAAACACCTATTCTACGTGCAAAACTCGGTGATTTTTCTGGCGTCGTCGGTGCTGCCTGTTTGGGGGCAGAGGTAGCAGGCTACCATGTTTCGTAGGGACCAATGATGGGATTTAACAATTTAATCAGGATGCGCTGCCTGTAGGGACCGATTTATCACGTCCTCGTCGGCAATACAGAGGCCGACGAGGACGTGATAAATCGGTCCCTACGGGTATCTGTACTAATTTGTTAATCTGCATCATCGCGTCCTTGTCGGTCGTTGATTGCCAGAAGGATGCGATGAATCGACCCCTACAACA
>CAXTWV010000049.1:15789-20150 GCA_964248005.1 uncultured Ktedonobacteraceae bacterium
GACCCCTACAACAATCTCTTCTAGCTTAGCAAACAATGGTGCGGGCGTGGGAAGTTTTACGCCTGCTGGCACATGCTCAAGATGCCAGAACATCTTATCTGCCTCACCCTCAAAACCCAGGTATTCGTGTAGCTTTTGCGATGAGAAGGGCAGGTATGGACTGAGCATGGTGTGCAAACCGCTTAGCACTTGCAGCATGACATAGATTGATGTGCCAGCAGCTTCGCGATCAACCTTGATCTGTTTCCACGGTGCTTGCTCATCCAGATAGCGATTTGCCGCACGTGCAACCGCCATTGCTGCATTTAGCCCATCCTTCATGTGACACAACGCGATATTGTGACCAACCAGCCCAAAGCCGTTCTCAACCTCAGCCAGTATCTCGCGATCAGCCTCACGCAAGGCTCCTGGCTCTGGCACGACGCCACCGAACTTGCTCTGTAAGAAGGTCAATGTACGATGCACCGCGTTCCCGTAGGTAGCGACAAGCTCGTCATTATTGCGACGTATCAACTCTTCGTAGGTAAAGTCGGTGTCTCGTCCCTCTGGTGCTGTTGCTGAGAGGTAATAACGTAGCGCGTCGGCACTATAGCGGTCGAGTACATCGGGTGTCCATACAACATTGCCACGACTACTCGACGCCTTCGCGCCGCTCATTGTCATAAACTCGTTGGCGGGAACATCATAGGGCAGGTTGCGGTCACTATAGCCAAGCAGCATCGCAGGCCAGATGATTGCGTGGAACGGGATATTGTCTTTTCCGATAAAGTAGTACGATTTGACAGCCGGGTCAACCTTGCCAGGAATCCACCAATCCTTCCATGCATCAGGTGTACCCTGTCGCTCAGCCCACTCGACCGAGGCCGAAAAGTAGCCAATAACCGCATCGAACCAGACGTAGATACGCTTATTTTCGTAGCCCTCAAGCGGAATCGGTACGCCCCAATCCAGATCACGTGTAATCGCACGTGCGCGTAAACCCTCTTTCAGCCAGTTCATCGCGAAGCCAATTGTGTTATGACGCCAGTGATCTTTGTCATGCGAGAGCCATTCCAGCAATGGTTCCTGTAACTTCGGTAAATCCAGGAAGAAGTGTTCGGTAGGTCGTATCTCTAATGTACTGTCTACACTTCCACACAAGCGACATTTAGGGTTAATGAGATCAACGGGATCGAGTGTGTGTCCACAATTATCGCATTGGTCGCCGCGTGCTCCTGGATAGCCGCAGTTTGGACAGGTGCCTTCGATATAACGGTCGGGCAAGAAACGACGGTCGGTAGGGCAATACGGCGACTGCATTGTATCTTTAAAGATATAGCCCTTCTCATACAGCTTCAAAAAGAAATCTTGCGTGATGCGATAATGATTTTCGGTACCTGTCTCTGTATAGAGGTCCCAGGACATGCCGAGCCGCTCCCATACATTCACGATTTGGTTGTGGAAGCGAGCAATAAACTCTCGTGGCGGAATACCCTCACGCTCGGCATCAATCAAAATGGGCGTACCATGTTCATCGCTGCCTGACACCATGAGTACAGAGTTGCCAGCCATGCGATTATAACGAGCAAAGGTATCTGCTGGTAGGTATGCTCCGACAATCTGCCCGACATGAGTCGTACTTTTTGCATAAGGCCATGCGACGCAGACAAGAATATGTTCATTCATGTTATTTACTAATCTCCCTTACTGGAAAGGGTTAAAAACTATAAGGGTTAACGGACGCCCATCGAATAAGAATGCACGGACGCCCACAAGGGGCTAGCCCTACTATATAACGGCGGTGCGGAGCATGCATAGGACAATATAGTAGGGCTAGCCCCTTGTGGGCGTCCGTGCATGTATCTCCGTGTGTATGTCTCCGTGCGTGTATCTCTGTAGCATTCTTGTTATTTGAAATACCATTATAACAATAGAACTCAACATGGGCAAGTCTATTTACATTCCTACATAGCGTGCGTAGACAGAACGAGCCACCTGCTCATCATCCGTCCCCTTAATGATGGCACGTGCATCAGGAAAAACTGTGATTTCATATGCATCGACGAGGAAACGCAAGAGAAATTCGTTAAATTGTACCTTCCCGACAGGTGCCAGCCGTTCGGCGAGTGTTGGGAAATCCATACGTATACCGCGTTTTACTGTGCCACGCACCTGTACCGCATTGCGTCCGCAGAGACTTGTGCTACTAGAGCTTTGCTCGGATTCCAGAAATTCGTAGTGGTGTTGCCCACAGGCAGGACAATCAGGCTGACGTGGTAACTCGATGCGCTCAAAGGTATTTTCCCATACGTCCATCCACGTCATTGCGCGACTTATCTTCTCGCTTTTCAGGAGAATTTTGAGGGCTTCGGTAGAAGCCAGCCCTGTAATCGCGCCCACAATTCCATTCAGCACACCAGCAGTATCGCATGTTGGTGTTGTCCCAGGCAGGGGCATTTCGGGAAAGACACAACGTAAGCACGGTGTATCACCAGGAATAATATTCATAGTAACACCATAGGAAGCAATTACGCCGCTATAAATCCACGGTCGATTGTACTTGATACACACGTCATTGAGGAGATAGCGCGTCTCGAAATTGTCGGTTGCGTCAAGCACGATATCGCTTTCGCGTACCAGCGACTCAATGCCATCGGCGTTGATATCCTCTACCAGTGCCTCAACGCGAACATCACTATTGATCTTGCGTAACTTTTCCACTGCCGCGATAGCTTTGGGGAGATGGCGTATGACATCATCTTCATCAAACAGTATCTGGCGTTGCAGATTGCTCATTTCAACATAGTCGCGATCAGCAATTACCAGCCGTCCCACGCCCGCACGACACAGGTTATTTGCCAAAACCGTGCCTAACGCCCCGCATCCAAGAATCGTAGCTGAGGCTGTGTGTAGCTGCTCCTGTCCCTGTTTCCCAATTGGTCCAAACAACGTTTGTCGTGAATAGCGATCAAGCATCAATTCTCTCCCTTACGCGGTGCCAGAAATAGTGTCTCTGTATAGTAACATATCAGGTCGAGAGAAAATTTCTTTTCCCTTTAGGAAAACGGATAATGAGCCGATAGAAAAAGGTAGTGGTAGGAAGAATGTTGTTGCAGTTTGGACAAGGGCACCCGCAAGGGGATGCCCCTCCCATACATCGTGACGGCATATAACATTTGTGTATGGGAGGGGCATCCCCTTGCGGGTGCCCTTGCCACGATTTGGATTGAAGATAAGTTGGCAGCAACACATAACTGTGTTACAATACAACGGGTATAATGCCTTTTCTGAAACCTGTAACCCGTATGTGTGCAGTGCTTGGTGAGAGGCAACCTATGAATAACGGGAATGCGATGAAAACAGTATTAGTAATTGACGATAATCCAACCATCGTAGAACTTATTAAATACGCTGTAAACTTGCAGGGTACGTACAATGTTATTGTTGCCTATGATGGCGTGCAAGGCTTAGAACGCATCTATGCCGATCATCCTGATTGTGTCATTGTGGATGTAAAGATGCCACGAATGGATGGATACCAACTAGTACGCTGTCTGCGTGGCGATGCGCGTACCGCGAACACGCCGTTAATTATTCTCAGTGCTATGACACGCGAGGAAGACCAGATGACAGGCATGCTCTCTGGTGCGGACGAGTACCTCACAAAGCCATTCAAGCCGAGTGCGCTCAATGCCACAATCGAGAAAGTCTTGCGTTTGACACCGGCGGATCGTCAACGTCGTACCGAGAATTTTGTGCAGGCGCAAGCAGACCGTGATTAAGCTAGATATCCCTGTAGGGACCGACGTATCACGTCCTTCTAACAACAAACAACCGACGAGGACGTGATACATCGGTCCCTACGGTGATCGCAGGGAAGTCGAAAGTAGTGCGCAGGTTACATATTCTGTTTGTCGATAGTGATGTTCAAGCGTGTAAAAAGATGCAACAGACACTACACGGTGTCTTTGCTGTCACTTGCGTTATGTCTATAGCAGAAGCGAAGCAGATATTAGAGGCTACGCACCCACCAGATTTGCTCATTACTGAGGTGTTGCTTACACAGGAAAGTGGGCTTGATCTCTGCTCCTATATTCGTACTAGCGAAGAGTCACTGCAAAAGTTGCCCATTATGCTCTTAACATCACTCATGACACTAAGTGATAAGGTGCGTGGTTTTGAAGTTGGTGCAGATGATTATGTGGTTAAGCCATTTGATGGTCAGTATCTAATTGCTCGTATCAAGTTACTTGCACGAATAAAGCGTCTCGAACCACGCACGAGTTAATAAAAAATGGCGCATCAAAGCACGACTAGGACATGGGGGCATGACAGGGGCAAGCCCTGTCACTACTATACTTTCCGCTACGGCGTGGCTTGCC
>CAXTWV010000050.1:0-1469 GCA_964248005.1 uncultured Ktedonobacteraceae bacterium
CCCTTGCTCCTCTTCTGTATATTTCTTATGAAGTGGAGCATTTTTCTATGGCAGAGGTTCGACCCTTACGTGGTATTCGGTACAATACGGAGAAGGTGGGCAACATCGCGGATGTTGTGACGCCACCATATGACGTAATTTCAAAAGAGGCACAGGCGGCCTATTATGCGCGAAGTCCTTATAATGTAATTCGGCTTGAACTTGGACAGACAACGCCGGAGGATGGAACGCTCAACACGGTCTATACGCGAGCGGCTGCGACACTCGCTGAATGGCGTCTTCAGCAGGTGTTACAGGAAGAGGATGCGCCTTGTTATTATGTGTATGCGCAGACCTTTACACATGAGGGGCAGCAGTACACACGTACCAGCTTGATTGCACGAGTGCGCTTGGAGCAGTGGGATGCGAGAGTTATCTTGCCACATGAGCATACGCTGGCAAAGGCAAAGGATGATCGCTTAAAATTGCTACGTGCCTGTGCTGCCAACCTTAGCCCGATTATGAGCTTGTATGACGATCCACAGGGACGTATCCGCCGTTTACTTGCTTCATATGCGGAACACGCGGAGATACATTTCACCGACGAAGCCGGGGAAGAGCATCGTCTACAGCCTATTCGAGACGCACAACAGATCGCTGGTATCCAGGACTTTTTTTCACAGCGACAACTGTACATCGCTGATGGACATCACCGTTATGAAACGGCATTGGCTTATCAGCAGGAGATACGCGAGCAACGCAAGGAACTCTATCCAGAGGATGCCGCGAACTTTGTGTTGATGGCCTTGATAGATGTGGACGATCCAGGAATGCTCGTGTTGCCAACGCATCGTATGCTCTTTGGCTTAGATCAACAGGCACTTGACGGTCTGATAGAGGCGAGTTTCGCGCAATACTTTACTGTACAGGCAATACCAACTACGCTTGCAAGTGAGGCCGTCGTGCAGCAAATGATAGATGCAGGTCAGGAACAACCTGCGCTCGTCTTCGCAACGGACAAGCAAACGCTATTGTTGACGCTCAATGAGCAAGGTCAGCAGCGAATGCAAGAGAGCGGACGTTCAGCCGCTTGGAATGGTCTCGATGTAGCAGTTGCGCAACAACTTGTGATGGAGTCCATTCTAGGCTTGAGTGTGGAGGATATGATGGCTGGCACACATGTACGCTACACCCGTGACCCAAAACAGGCGTTACAGGCCATCCAGAGTGGAGAGACACAGGCGGCTGTCTTGTTAAACGCGACACGAGTACGCCAGATTCGCGATGTGGCACAAGCCGATGATCGTATGCCACAAAAATCGACGTACTTTTATCCGAAATTGATTACAGGGCTGGTGATAAACCCATTGTGGTAGTAATAATTTGTTATGGTTGATTTGATTGCATCGGTAGGGGCCGCAATTAAATTAGCCCCAAAAAGGGGGGTGGGGGGGGGGGCGGTGGGGGGGCGGTGGAGTGGGGCCACCGTG
>CAXTWV010000050.1:1479-20061 GCA_964248005.1 uncultured Ktedonobacteraceae bacterium
CTACTACCTCGCGCCACCGGCCCCCCCCCCAACACGTGTTGTCGCTAAATTTTTTGCCTGCCCCTACCGATTCTTGGATTCATCAATCGTTACAATCACCACTGTGTTTTTTATATTTATTGAAGGAGCAACATAAACATGATTGTTATTGTAGGTGCGGGCTTGGCGGGCTTGACGTGCGCGAAGATATTGGCGGAACGTGGGCAGCGTGTGCTTGTGTTAGAGGCGACAGATCGAGTTGGTGGGCGTCTCCGCACGGATATTCATGAGGATGGCTATCGACTAGATCGTGGCTTCCAGGTCCTGTTCACAGCGTATGCAGCGGCTAAGCGGCATCTGGATTTCGACAAGCTCAAGCAACGTGTGTTTGAGCCGGGGGCGGTACTGGTCAAGAATGGCAAGCAATACGAAATCGCAGACCCATTGCGCGATCCCTCAAGTCTACTGCCGAGTGTGATCAATCCACTCATCTCTCCAATTGATAAAGCACGTACACTAGGCTTAGTTGCACAGGTGACACGCCTCGCGACAAGGGATATTTTCGCGGGCAAGGGTCAACCTGATGGCAAAGATGAGACGACAGAGGCATATCTGCGACGACTTGGCTTTTCTGACAAAGGCTTTATCGACTCGTTTATTCACCCCTTTTATGGTGGTATCTTTCTTGACCGCACGCTTCAAACTAGTGCGCGTATGTTTCAATTTACGTTCAAGATGCTGGCTGAAGGCAATATTATCATCCCTGCTGAGGGCATCCAGAGTATTCCAGAGCAACTCGTATCAGCCTTGCCAGAAGGAGCGGTACGGTTTCATGAGCAGGTGAGCGAGGTGCTTGTCAGCAATAACAGAGTGACAGGCGTGCGTCTGGAGAATGGCGAACAGATTGACGCCGAGCAGGTGGTCATCGCGACTGAGAGCAAGGTAGCGGAAAAATTCGTGCATAAAACGTTGCCGACGCAAGGTGTAAGTACGGTTTGCCTGTATTTTGCTGGCAACGAGCATCTCTATAAGCAACGCAAGATTTTACTCAACACAGCACCAGATGCCTATGTCAACAATGCTGTCCTACTAACGAATATCGCACCTACCTATGCTCCTCCACGCAAACACCTACTATCGGTCACGGTCTTAGGCAATCCTGCCGAAGATGATGAGGCCATTGCGCAACGTGCTCTGAAAGAGATGGCAGGCTGGTTCCCTCATGCCCATCTGAATAGCTGGCAATTATTAGCGGTTTATCGGATTCCCTTCGCGCAATTTGCGCAGCCTGTTGGTGTATTTGATAGGTTGCCCAATAATTCTACCTCTGTCGAAGGCTTATATCTCGCAGGTGAATACACGCAATCGAGCAGTATTCAAGGTGCGATGCATAGCGGTGAATACGCAGCGCAAGAGGTATTGAAGGCTCCATTTCCCGTTGTAGGGGTCTAATTCATTACACCCTTTTCGCGATGCACAATGTTCACAGGATATGTACAAGCGTTTCAACATCCTTGGAACATTCGTGTGTGGCGAAAAGGGTGTAATGAATTAGACCCCTACATTATTCATCAAAGAAGTCCAATGGCAAGGTGCCAGCGTCTTCAAAATCTATATTGAGGGATTCTGCCATTTCCGCCATCATGCGTAGGGGGCCTTGCTCGATAGAGATACGCATCATGAAGCGGAGAAAGGGCTGTTCTTGCGCTGATATGTGTGAAGCTGGATGGAGCATGGCAGCGGTGGCAAGCGCAAGATGCGATTCCTGTTCACGATTTGTGAGTGAGAAGAGTTGGGCCTGACGACGAAGGCGGGTTTCGTAGAGAAGACGCCACGAGTCGTTAATCACCGCAATGAGGGCTTCATCGAGTAAGGACTCAAGCTGGACGCGTTGTGCTTTGGGTTTCGTCTTGCGTCCAGCTTTAGCACCGCGTTTGGGTCGGCTTTCGGTTGTTTGCTGACTCTCCCAAAATCGGTTCATATAGGGTTCGATGGCATGCAACGGTTCATACATCCACGAGACAAATTCGTTTAAGGCATAGAGTTCGTCGCCGTGTTGTGCAAGGGCGAGTGTGTCTGTGTCAAGTGCTTGTGCTGGGAGTGTGGTAGCGATATGAACTGGTTGTTCGTCAGGACCTTCGCTTTCGATGAGTGGACGCCAGATAAAATAGGCGATGGGCAGTTTGCGGCGTGTACGCTTATTAGTCGCACGTGCCTCGGCAATGAGACTACGAACATAGGCGAATGGCACGATAAAGCAGCCAAAACTCTTTTCATTCATATTTGCAACAAGACCATTCCAGTGCTCGATATCCATCTCGTCGAGGCCATAGCAATCTTTTATGCCCCACGAATCCTGATAAAACACATTCAGAACTTTGAGCAGACCATCGGGCCGCTGCCAGGAAAGCATCATCAGTTGCGCACCAGAGCCATCGACAAAGCTTACTCGTGCTTCATAGTGCGGAAGCTGCTGGCGTGCTTCTGTCATTGCGGTGTCTTCCATGCCTGGGGCGGTCTGCATAGTGAGACGACCGAGGGTCGCGCGTGCGGCCTGTTTGAGTTGACGGTTTGAGGTTGTGGTGATGAGATGATTCAATGCAGGAATCGCCTGTGTGCTGGCGAGAGGTCCTAGCTGTTCAAGGGCTTCAATGACAGCCGTTGCAACCTTCCCCGTCTGACTCTCCAATAAGGGTAGAAGCAGCGTAGTTGCCCGTGCATCATTACTCTCCCCTAGCCATTGCACAAAGCTCAGGCGTCGTTCAACGGACATAGAGGTCACATCATCCAGGATGGCTTCGATGCCCGTTTCGTTATCGCCGACGAGTTCAAGCAAACGTAGTTGCATTTGTTGCATAGCGGCAGACGGATCATTGAGATATTCGATGATGCCTTCTTCCGCCATCTCTGATCCTAGCTCTTTGAGGATGGGTGAAAGGGTCAATTTCGCGATATCGCTCACCGTGGGATCGGTGACAAACTCCTCTAGCTCCTCCAGGTCGAAGTCTGTTGCGAGTTCAGACAATATATGCATAGCAGCGGTTTGCGCGGAAGGGTCATGGCTATTTAGCAGGTGTAGCACTTTTTCGCGGGCACCATGTGTCCATTCTTCGTCCAGACGGTCGAAATAGTGTGAAAGCGTGTCGGGATCGATAGTATCGCGGCGACTGATCGCAAGCAAGATGCTATCAATGCTATCTTGTGGGGGGCCTTTACGTCCTCGTGGCATATGGGTAACTCCTTATAAAAGTAGGAGATGCAATCTGTCTGGAAAGAGAGATGCTTTGTGCTGACTGAGATGCATTGTAACATGTTGCATGATTTCTGTGTAGGGGTCTAATTAAAACTTTCCTTCATCCGTATAAAGGCGTACTGGACGCACAAGGGACGAGGCGGCAGGTGTCATCAGCGTATCAGCTGCTTCGGTGAGGAGGGCGAGGCTGATGAGGAAGTCGTCGTGTCCGTCGGTGGGGTCAACGTAGAAGTCGAGAATGTTGGGTGCTGGAAGGCGGTAACGGGCACGTTTCAGCTGGTGCCAGCATTCTATGTTGATGTTCGTTGGTGCGTCTGTGGCTGTGTAGAGTTTGAGACGACCACTGTTGAGCAGGGCGAGCAGTTGATAGGCGAGGCGCGATTTGCTGGGACGTGAGAAGGTAAAGGCCGTGACACGTTCAGGGCCTAGACGGTCTACCAGAAGCGAGGCTAGTCCTGCGCCAATGCCTGTGGCATCGACTACAAGCGAACGGATACCCCAACGTTCGATAAGTGCGACGGTGGCCGCATATTGTTCGAGATGTGTCCGACCTGTCCACCATTCGTGATGCACAACCTCGATAGCGGGTAAGCCAAGCTCGTTAAAACAGACACGCCCAATCGTGATAACGGTACTGTCACGACGCGATGATGCAATCTGCGAAATTGTCATACCAGATGTTGGGCGTTCCTCACCCGCCACGTCCATACCTGCGATATACCACCCATCCTCACGAGGCGTCTCTTCCCAAAAGTGTGTACCTTGCAGCAACGTTTTTTGCAGCGTATTGAGAAAGTGGCCAGCACCATTTAATGGATGTAGGTAGTATTGCGTCTGTATAGCTAGAGAGTCTTCACCGAGACGTGCGATCTCTTGTTCGACAAATGTGCGATACGCAGGATTGATTGTGGCAAGTGTGCGCCAATCGAACTCAAAATGCAGTTGTTCGCCTGTGTGCTGTTGCCGTTCAAGATTGACAGCACGTTGTTGAGCAAGCAACGTATTGTCCGTCCATGCAGTCCCATACAAAACTGTCGTTGCATACAGGTTGAGGCCATTGGTCGGAAATCACGGTCAAACTTGTCGCGTGTCACATCCTGGGCCTCGTCGATTTCCAGTAGCAGATCAGCAGTTGCACCTACAACATTACTTTCGGGGGCAGCAGAGAAAAACATAACGCGTGGTCCTGTATGAGCGCGTACAAGGGCTGGATCGGCTTGAGGAGCGAGACCAATAATGTGTCCGTGACTTTGCCAGATGCGTTCGCGGGTCAATGGAGTATCAAGCATAGAAAGTAGACGTAGACGACTGTTTATACTCTGTGGAGAAAATGTTGGAGCAGCTTTGACGATAGTACCATGGGGCATGCACGTCAAGAGGTATGCTTCCAACACCGCGGAGAGTTGGTTTTTGCCAGATTGCCGGGACATCATAACTGAGAAGATGTGACCCTTGCCAGTACAGATCGAGGCAATAATGGCTTCGGCAATCTCGCTTTGATAGGGATAAAGTGGTTTGCCCAGGACATGCTGTGCAAAACGCGAAATGGCGTTGGGAGAGTATTTCATAGTGTGTTTGTTGTGGGGATGGTAGAGAAACGAGGTAAGAAGAGTACTAATAGTGCTTGCTTGTTACTATACCATGCATATAGCAAAAATACAAGGGCACCCGCAAGGGGATGCCCTTGTGACAACATTTGAATTTGCAATGGTACTAAAGGGTTCTTACAATGCCAAAACATGAAGAAAGAAAAAAGAGCAGGTAAAGTCACAGGGGATGAACAGGAGAGGTTCATTATCCTATTTTTTTAGTCACCCGCATACATGAAAGGGAAAGTATATGGGCTTGGAACAAATTAAGTATTACACCGTGAATGATGACGAAGAGGCTATCTTGGTGACAGATATCGACGAGACAACACCTGAAACCGACGATGATGGCAACTTGCAGTACTACAGTATAAGTGGTCACTACGTCTTTTCTGTACATGAGAATGAGTAGTGGAGATGTAAGCAAGAGGCCGAGGCAAGCATTGCTCGCCTCGGCCTCTTGCTTGTGTTGATGAGAACTAGGCCGTTGTCGCCGTGAATGAGGTTATGGTTGCTGTGCCGCTTTGTGTCTGCATGCGTATGCCACAATAACCAGCAGCAATCGACGTATCAGTCGCGGTAACTGTCCATGCACTCGGCTCCGTACTGCCTGTTGCCCACACTTTCGCACTGAGTGTTGTACCAACGATGCGGAAGCGTATCGTGTACGAAGTGTTGGCATTCGCGGTAAAGGGAGCACTTGCGATGAAGGTTGCATTCCCCGCGATTTTTTTCTGAATGTAGAAGGTACTTCCACTCATATATGCCTTGTACCAATTGTTGGCATCGGTCCAGCGTAGTACCGCGCCGAAGTTCGCGTTGGCATAGCTAGTCAGCGAACCACTCAAAACTACTTCAGCATTGGTTGTAGACGGTCCTAAGACAGCACTATAAATGTTGTTGCCACTATTCGTAACAACACCAGCTTTGTTTGTGATGGAGAAGTTATTGTACAAATTGGCATCGCCACCCCAAGCCTGTCCGTCAGAAGCATTGCCCCAGCGTGCTTGATTGGCACGTTGGAACGTGTCTGTACCCAATGGTTGCCCTGAAGGTGGTGTGGTCGCTGTTGGAGTAGGAGACGTGCCAATTGTTGGGCTAGGTGTAGGAGACGTGCCAACCGTAGGTGTTGTGCCTATGGTTGGTGTAGGAGTAGGTGTGCTACCTGTACCAAGCGCGGTCGCCTGGAACGAGGTGAATGTCGCAGTTCCTCCTTGCGTCAGAACACGTACTCCAGTATAGCCAGTTGTAAGCGAGGTATCAGACGTAGTGAGCGTCCAACCACTCGGTTCTGTACTGCCTGTTGCCCACACTTTCGCGCTGAGCTTTGTACCAATTGCTTGGAAGCGAATAGTGTATGCCGTATTCGCCTTAGCTGCAAATGATGTACTTGTAAGCAGCGTTGTAGTACCAGCAACCCTCTTCTGGATATAGAACGTACCGCCATCGATGTATGCTTTATACCAGTCATTGCCATCGGTCCAGCGTAGTACCGCGCCGAAGTTCGCGCCAGCATAGTTACTTAGTGAGCCACTGACCAATACTTCGACATCCGCGACTGATGAACCTAGCACAGCACTATAGCTGGTACTTCCACCATTTGAGACAGTGCCCGTGTTGCCTGTAATCGCGAATGCATTCACACTACCAGAATCACCGCCCCATGTTTGTCCATCAGAGGCTTTGCCCCAATGGGCTTGATTGGCGCGTTGGAAGGTATCTTTCGCCACGACCTGCCCAGGTGTTGGAGTTGAGGTTGGTGCGGTTGGTGTCGGTGTTGTGCCACCAGATTGTGTTGCAAGTGCAAGCTTATCAATATACTGTTCATTAAACCAAACGTTATTTTGCTTATCCACATTCAATCCATCATGTGGATGCGAATTTTGCGTAGGCGTATTATAGATGGAGAATGACCCATTGCCACTCTCAGGGAATGATCCATAAATGCTTTGTATAGAGTCGTCGAACCAGATTTGCCCAGAACTGTCAACACTTATACCAGAGGTATGAGTGCTATTCAGGTGATAGCTATAGTGTGTTATACCATTGCTTGTACCAGGAACAGCGGAAGCGACCTTTAACTCGCCAATCGCGCCGACAAATCCTTCAGACCACCAGATGTTGCCATGAGTATCAACTGTGATCATATGCGGTGTAAGACTACTGCCATTCGGGGCCATTGGAAATTCTTTTAACGCACCACCATTTGCTGGATATTCAGCAACAGCTGGCGCAGATGGATTATTCTCGGTAAACCAAACATTATCAGAACTATCAACAGTAATACCATAAGGAACGCTATTTGCTACCGACGTTGCTATTTCATGAAATGCATGAGTAGTAGGATTAAATGAGCCTATTTTGTTTGCATAGTGTTCTGTGAACCAGACGATACCCTTTGAGTCAACTGCAACACCCCATGGACCGGATGCAGAGGTAGGGACAGCGAATTGCTGGGTAGTGCCATTGGTAGGATTTAACATACCGATAGTGTTACTCATAGGCATTGTAAACCACACATTACCTTGTGGGTCAAATGCTAAGAAAATTGGTTGACCATAGCCTGCTGGTAAGGAATAGGTGATGATCCACGAAGTTGTGGCTGGATCAAACTCTGATATCTTACCAGGAAAGGTACTTGAACATTGTGGTGCAAGGTCACAACCCGGCATGGCTACCCATACATGCCCGTGAGAGTCAAAGGCTGTACCCCATGCATCAGCAGTACCTTGTGGTGCAGCGAAATCCGTTGATGTAACGCTTTGTGCATTTGCTCGTTGTGCATGAACCGCCGCCCCACTCAACCTATTCCCAATCAACATGCTGATGCTGGCGACAAGTGTCGCCAGCACAACGAGGCTCAGAAAGACTTTTTTACGGTCGATCATGAACATTTCCCCTTTTTCCTAATTGCCTATATAGCCAATAATATCTGTTCCTCCTTGAACAACAAAGCCGCTTCCAGAAGTGTTGTAGTACTCTGGTCGCTCTGCTACAAACGTGCCAGACGATTGTACCGTCATAGAGATTGCGTTCGCATTCTTGTCGGTACCGGGCTTTAAGGCTTTTACCACCTCAGAGGTGATATCTACCGTTTGCCGCTCGTTGGCTTTTACCTGTTGTTGGAGAGTTATTTTCTGATTACTACCATTCGTCAGTGTGATAGTGATTGTTTCATTTGTCGCATTGGGATTCTGCAAGGTTAGCCACTCATTGTATCCTTGATTAGTATATCCTTCAGCAAAACTGTAGCTTTTCGTCACAGGTCCTATCAAACCTAGAGAGTCGGAGCCGCCCTTTGCAAAGACAGTTGGCTCACCCGTTGCGGTGTGATGGTACTGAAAGTACATTTCACGTTGCACAACGATATTTATATTTGACTTCACCTCAGCCGATACCTCTGGCGTCCCATTAAAGGTGTTATTCTGATTGACATTCCAGATCGTCTGACTCTGTGGCCCAACCGTTATCGCGAACGTCTTGGTAACGCCTATTTGTGATTTCAGGATCACGTTGACGGTCGCCGCCGTGGTATTCGGATTCGCAATCGTAAGATTCTCTTGCGTACCAGCACCTGTGTAGCCTTCGGCAAAGAACCAGTCGTTAGCTAAACTTTGTGTTCCAACCACATCAAAGGCACCAGAAACACCTTGACTTTCGTTGAGGAAGTAGGTTGGACGTTCCACCATCACGGGCGACGTCGAGGTAACAACCGCGAGTGAGTGTGTGGGCAATGTAATCTGGCTCGGCGCGATAGTGCCACGTCCACCAGCAGGAACCGTTGCCGTTTGTTGACCAACCGCATTACCGCCAGCATAATAGGTTGCAGTAACTGTTGCACTCGCGCCTCCTGGTGGATTCAGGATCGTCAGGTATGAGATGTGCGAGGCATTCGAGGCCACATCCGCGAAGGAGAAATTCGTTCCCAGACTCGTTGCGCCTGCTACATCAGTACCACTATTGATACCGTGATAGTTCACAAAGTAAATGGGTCGCTCCACCATCACACCCGCGCAGGTAGAGGTGTTGCTTACAGTAACAATGCTTGCTACGTTGTCACCCGAACCAGATGAGGCATCATTGCCAAGGTCCTGATTCACTGAATCGGTAAAACGGCTTGTTGGGCTAATCGGAACATTCGCCATCGTTTTTGTCAGTGGCGTAGCGTTACCATCAGCGGTGTAGAGATAGGTGATATTGACGGTACAAGTGGTTGCACCTGGATTGTCGATGGTCAGATACTCACGGAAGCCTTTTCCGACACGTCCCTCGGCAAAGTACCATGTAGGATGTACAGGAGCCGATGACGCAGGCTTGTTTGTACCACCACCTCCTGTTGGTGGGGTTGGTACACCCGTTTGTGGAAGGGCCGCAAACTTTTTCGCAAACTCTTCAGAGACATAGACAGTATTTGTATTGTCAACAGCAAGACCATCATGTGGATGAGCATTTCCTGTTAACAGGATAGGTGCAGAGAACGTAGTAGTAGTTGGGTTAAAAGAATAAATGCGGTTCGCGAGCGAGTCATCGAACCAAACAGTGCCACCACCAACTACACCGATACCAGAAATATGCGATGCTGAACAGCTATAGTTGGCACAAGGTGTTGGATATTCAGCAACACCATTGGATGCGCCGTTTTGGGCTTGGCTAATGATGAGACGACCAATTCTACTATTGGTGCCCTCAGACCACCAGATGTTGCCTTGATAATCATAAGTAATCAGATGTACCGTGGTACTATTGCCAGGATTAATTGTGAGATACTCGCTAATATTACCAGTTGTTAGCACACCAGAGGCAGGTGGAGCGAAGCTACCAATACGTGCAGCCTGTGTGCTGTTTTCAGTAAACCACATATGCCCTGTCGAAGGATCAGGTCCAGTGATGCCATAAGGCTTGCTGTTGCCGAAAGGTGTTGCGGTTTCATTAAATTGAACTTGTCCATTGCTAATGCTCAGCTCGCCAATTTGGTTTGCTAGCACCTCTGTAAACCAGAGATTGCCATGCGCATCGAAGGCGAGGTCAAATGGTGCTGCGCTAGCGGTTGGTACAGTCCATTGGTTCCATGTGCCACTACCTGGAATAAGCTCACCAATAGAGTTCGTCATTGGCTCGGTGAACCATACATTATTACTTGCGTCGGTAGCAACGAAGAGTGGACTACTGTAGCCGGACGGCTCTTGAAAATTATGCACAACACTAAATGAAGAGCGATTCACCTGTGCAATACTTCCCTGTACAACATTGCCACAAATTGGGTTTGGGTCGCAGCCTGGTTGAGCCACCCATTCGTTCCCACTGTGGTCGAATGTAATTCCCCATGGCTCTGCTCCAGGGGCATTGATCTCTTGTATCGGACCAGCAGCATGTGCTTTCTGTTGCGTAGCATTGAAAAGAGCGAATGCAAGCGCGATACTCGAAAATATTGCGGCAAGAGCAAAGGTTATACGAAGGGGAATACCTATTTTTTGTTTTGTGAATAGTGATACTAGTCTATACATAAAATATCTCAAAGACCTCCTACATGAGTTAACGCTTTGGACATGATGGCGTAACAGATAGCACAATAGTCTGTGAACGTATTATTGAGTATTGTGAGCATTCGTACAAGATACGAAAGTATCAAGAATGTGTATCTATCAGTGCGCATTTATTGACGTAAAACGTGCAGAGTTAGGGATGAGTACACAGATCACTAGCCACTAGGTTTATACTCTTCTTTTATCGGTTGATTTACACATTTTATTGAGTACATGGAGCAGGCAAATACACCCCTAATTTGTCCAGTAAAACTTCAACCCGAAACGGCTTACTGAGCCAGTCCGATGCACCGGGGATGTTGTGAGCACCACTAATACGATGATCGGCAGTCATAATGATAATGTTGATCTGCTTTGACCATTCATTGGCTGTGATCGTGGCGGCAATATCATAGCCAGAAACGGTAGGCATCATCAAATCAAGGAGCATAACGGAGGGCAATTTTTGCCCTGTCGCATGAAGTTCATTCAGGAAAGGTAGGACTTTTGTACTGTCAGAAAAGCCTAAGCTTGTATAGCCCTCTGTCTCTAAGAGCAACATGACAACTGAGAGTATCGCCTGATCGTCATCAACAACAAGCACATACGGCTCTTCTGGAATAGACAGAGATGTGGCATCATTCTCCACCATAACTGCTTGAGTGTCCATTATAAAAACCTCCACACAATCTACTTAACACAAACAATATTATAGTTATAAGACTAGTATATAGAAGCAACCAAATCAGCTATCCTTTATATCTCACGGACGCCCACAAGGGGCTACCCTACTATAATACTATAATACATGTCGCACACGTATTACAGTATTATAGTAGGGTAGCCCCTTGTGGGCGTCCGTAGGTCCCCGCTCCGACACAATTGCGCTTCTTTGAACAGTATTGCCCCTTGTGGGCGTCCGTTGGTCTTTGAACAGTCTTACCTCTTGAATGTATCCATTGTTCTACCGCGAGGACATACGACGATTACGTCGATAGAGTAGGCCAGCACAGCCTAACAACGTCATTGAAAGCGTATAGCCAATGACTGCTAACCACAGCCATATGCTGATTGAGACATGTCCATCGACCCGTTCTTCAGTGAGTGCATTCTTGAGTAGACTTGCTGAACTTATCTGTTTCGTCCCCTTCGTTGGAACTATGGTAGGTGCCACCGTTGGCGTGACGCCAACCGTTGGTGTGATGCCAATAGTGGGAGACGGCGTTATTCCTACAGTAGGCGTGGGTTGTTGTGTCGGTGCCACCGTTGGCGTGACAACAACCGTCGGTGTAATCGGAACGGGTGTTTGACCAACGGGTGTTGGTAGGACGCCACCACCGCCCCCTGCACCAGATGTTGCCGTAGGTGTGATACCGGGAGCTGTATGAGTCGGCGTTGGCGAAACAACCTTACCGATTGGCAACGGTGAAATACTCACATTGACCGTAACACTATGCTTCGTTGCCGCATCGTAGGCGACAATTTGGTGTATCCCGGCCTTTACTCCAACACCAAGCATGAGGTAGAGGGAGAACGTTCCTTGTGTATCAGTTGTTATGGCACTTGGACGACATGGTAAAGAGGTATCATAGGTAAAATTCGCCGTGTTGTTCGCTGTAAATCCTTGTCCATGCACATAAATAGGCATACCCGGCAGTAATAGTGTATCATCGACCAGCGTGAGTTTTAAGCCAGATGAGGAAACGACGGTCGTTGAGTGGCATTGTGGACTTGTCGCATTTGTTGTAGAGCAAGGAGATTTTCCCGTTGTTTTTGTGCTTCCAGATGTACCCGAAGTTTGAATTGTACTCCCTCCTACACCAACGGCAATACTCGATAAACCGGCATTTAACCAACCAGTACTGAGCAATGTAGCAAATAAGAGCATACAGGTTACTCCAACTAGGACTATAGTCCCATTGAGCCAGAGCAGAAACTCGATACGTCCTGGATAAAGTAGCCACCAGCGTAGTCGATCAATAGGATTGAGCGAAAGCGCACTCTTACGTTGTCCACGGCTGGCAATCCGTTTTGCCAGCAATGAGTTTTTTCCTTGTCCTGCTGTCCACGAGGCTGCATCCTCGGCGAGTTTCGCTGAACTCCCTTCGACAACTACTGCGCGAGTGCGTACTCCTGCAAGGAAGTCAAGCTTCTGATTTCCTACTGGAACTCGTGGTACCGCCACAGTTGCGGCTCCTGGTGGAATAGTGGCGATATCGCTTAAAGCACGAGGTGCAGACAATGTGACGCTTTTTTGGCGTTGAGGTTGCGCGAAAGGAAGAGAGAAAAAATTTCCTTTCACTTTTTTTCGCCCAATGGTTGCTGGGGATTTTTGCGCAGCAAGCGTATTCTGTTGCGGTGGTGGTAGAGTATCAATTTCATCAATCGCACGCGAACGAGGTGGGGGCAACGTGTCTAGTTCGTCAAGCGCACGGTTAAGAGCAGACTCAGGATACGCAAGTGAGAGCGACGAAAGGCTGCTTTCCGCTTCATAATCTGGTAACTCATATTGC
Organism: uncultured Ktedonobacteraceae bacterium; assembly: GCA_964248005.1. Taxonomy (GTDB): domain Bacteria; phylum Chloroflexota; class Ktedonobacteria; order Ktedonobacterales; family Ktedonobacteraceae; genus JBBQVS01. Next base: position 14,336 of record CAXTWV010000050.1, read on the forward strand.
CACATGGTTGGTTGAGGCAGCGTTGGAATGCGTGTGACATCGCTCTCCTGCGACACTGTATGGTTTCGCGCATAACGAGGGCGCACTTTTACTGAATGTGCTGCTTGTGGGGCCGAAGCACGAGCGGGAATTGGTGTCTGCGGATTTGGGATGTGTTTTTCGCCCAGGCTCCGCTCAGGAAGTGATACGCCAGTCCCTACAGATGTATAGGATGCGGAGATATTTTGCTTTGCCACCGGATCGATCCAAACGGAGGCACGAGGGCGTATAGGATTGTAAGAGACCCCTTCGTCTTCTGGCTCAACATCTGTAGACCACCTATTCATCTGCATACATTTCTTCCCTTTATACAATAGAGCAGAAACACATCTGTTTCTGCCTCTGAAAAATCGTTGTTGGGTTTTGTGGAGAATGAGTCCCACAAGGGTTCCCAGGCCCTACGAGGTCTATCTAGTGCAAATAAACGCACCTCAAGCATATTTTTGTTTGGTATGGGCACGATGTAGGGACCGATTCATCGTGTCCTCTCGGCATCTCGATTGCCGGAAAGGACGCGATGAATCGGTCCCTACCATCGACATATCCTGGTTATTTTGTCAAACCACATTATCACGCTCAGAAAGTGCGGAAATTTACGCAGTATATGGAAAAAATTTCAGAGGTATTGAAAGGTGTGAGAAGATGCCCGTCTTGTCTCTTCCGTACAGTGATGCGGAACGAGAGAACATGTTCCGCTTTTTTCTTGATTGGCATGAATATTGCACTAATAGAGAATGGGGGGGATACTCGGATATGTTTCGAGCATGTGTTGCATAGAATAGTTCAATTGTATAGTACTAGTTTTGGCAGCATGTATCTCCGGTTACCAAGTTGTGGAATGTGGATTAGAGGAAGGTAAAGGAGTAGGTATATGGTAGCCATTGTGGAACAAGTAAAGTCACGCGTGGCAGGGGAGTTCACGCGGGCTGGATCACACAGAGGTGTGTCCAATCGACGCAATGATACACAGCGTGTTTCAACACATGAGCCGCTTGCAACAACAAGAGGAACAAAAAAGAGTGTAGGGGAACATGGAAATTCTCATATGAATAGCCTGCTAGAGATAGTAGACTATACACTTGACGACTATATAGAAGGTACAACAGATACTGATGAGCTTGTCAAGTTGGATGAAGAAGATGAGGAGGAGGGATATGGCTTTGAAGTGGACAATGCCATTCGTCAATATCTTGGCGAGATTGGGCGTTACCCGCTTTTGACGGCAGAACAAGAGATGCGCATTGCGCGACGTATGGTAAATGGTGACATGCAGGCGCAACAGCAGCTTGTAGAGGCGAATCTACGTCTGGTTGTGAGCATCGCGAAACGTTACAACAATCATGGACTTTCTCTGCTCGATCTTGCCCAGGAGGGTAATCTTGGCCTGATTCGAGCCGCACAAAAGTTTGATCCCGCACGCGGATTTCGTTTTAGTACGTATGCAACATGGTGGATTCGGCAAGCCATCAGCCGAGCGGTAGCCGAGCATACCCGTACTATTCACATCCCGGTCCATGTTGTAGAGCTAATCTACAAAATGAAGCGTTTGACGCGCCAACTCTATCAGGACTTAGGACGCGACCCCTTGCCAGAAGAAATCGCTCACGCACTCAATGTCACCAAAGAGCGCATTGTGGAGTTGCAAAGTATGGCAGAGACCCCAATTTCGCTCGATGCACCACTAATTGACGATGAGCAATATCATCTTGGTGATACCCTGGAGGATACACGAGCAACAGCACCCGCCGATGCGGTAACGCATCAGGTGTTACGCGATCAGATCAATTGCGCCCTAGAGGTGTTGAGCCAGCGTGAACGTCAGGTGATTGAACTCCGCTATGGTTTACAAGATGGCTACTGCCATACGTTAGAGGAACTGAGCACACACTTCAAACTGACACGCGAACGTATCCGGCAAATCGAGGTAAAAGCACTAAGAACACTCCGTCAACCTATTCAAGTGCATTTGTTACGCGACTTCGCTTAAATATAAAAGAAGACCCAGAAAGCAGACACATCGCATATGGATGGTATGTGTCTGCTTTCTGGGTCTTCTTTTACAAAAAGTCATACATCTTCAATAATCCTCAGCAACGCTCCGTTTAGTTGAGTGGATGGCTGAGAGATGTGTATTGTTAGCATGATTTGCGGCTTGCTTACAATGCATGTCTCTGTAACATGTTTTTGATCCATCCATGTGCATGCATATTCTTTCTTAACTATTATCAGGTATCCTATTCAGGAGAAACTATGGAAAGTGACCTACAGGTGGTAGGGACAATGCGCCCGGCGCGTACTTTACCACAACGGCGATCCCGACGCTGGGGCGAGGCGGGGCAAGCCTATTTGTACTTATTGCCTGTTTTCGCCATTTTAGGCGTGTTTGCCTATGCCCCATCGCTCTTCGTTTTTTATATGAGTCTCTTCAAATGGAATTTTCTTAACCGTGGCGCACAGCCCTTTATCGGCCTGGATAACTACACCTTCCTCTTTCATGACCCAAACTTCTGGCAATCAGTGCAAGTTACATTGACGTATGTCGTTGTCTCTGTTCCAATACACCTCTTTCTCTCGCTCTTTCTCGCGATTTTGTTAATGGCTGGTATTCGCGCACGAGCATTCTGGCGGCTCGCGATTTTCACGCCTTTCATCACGCCACTTGTAGCAACGACTACCATCTGGTACTGGATGTTCGATAACTATCATGGCCTGTTTAATGGTATTCTACGTCTACTTCATCTGCATCCTATCGACTGGCTCGGTGATCCACATTGGGCGTTAGCCAGCATCATCGTCTATACAACGTGGAAAGCTGTTGGCTTCAGTACCATTCTCTTCATGGCTGGCCTCAGCAATGTCTCGCCTTCGTTGGCAGAGGCGGCACGGGTGGATGGAGCAAATCCGTTCCAGGTCTTTCAGCACATCACGTGGCCTCTGCTCTTGCCAATTACACTTGTTGTCCTACTGCTCAGTACCATTGAAGCATTTAAGATGTTCCAGCCTGTGTTTCTTTTTGTCGGTGCCGAAGGTGGTCCAAGCAATGCCGCTCGTACACTTGGCCTCTACCTATTCTCACAGGCATTCGCCACGAACTCACATGATGGTCTCGGTGCAGCTGTCTCCGTCATCATTTTCTTACTGGTCTTTACCGTCTCTGTGACGCAACTAATCTTTACAAGGCGCAACGCAAACGCGGCCTACTAGAGAGGGAAGGGAACGACATTTCTTATGGCTACTATTCCACCTATCGCAACCCTCACAACACCAAAGGGTCGCTCAAGACGCCTCTGGCAACGCACACAACAGCCGTGGACAGCAATACGCTATATAGCAGTCATCGTGGCGTCATTGTTCGCCATCTTTCCTCTGTACTGGATGTTTGTCTCGTCGTTGCTCACGACGCATGATGCTTATTCCTCTGTACCTATCTTTTTTCCAGAGTGGCAATGGGCAAACTATGCCCGTGCGTGGAGCATGGCACCATGGCTACAATACTTTTTCAATAGTATCTTTATCGCAGGTTGTACCGTGATACTCGCGGTGATTACCTCGCTTCTCGCTGGCTATGCCTTTGGTATGATGAAGTTTCCAGGACGGCAAGCTCTCTTTTTGGCAATCCTGGCATTAATCATGATTCCTGCCGAGGCAACTCTGATTCCAAGTTACCTCATTATCTCATCGCTAGGTTGGATTGATACCTATCAAGCTCAAATTATCCCGTTTGGCGTCAGCATTTCAGGCATCTTCTTATTACGTCAATTCTTTCTCTCGCTACCCGATTCGCTCTGGGAAGCGGCACAAATCGACGGTTGTTCGCGCTTCAAGTTTCTCTGGCTTGTCGCGGCACCACTAGCACGTCCAGCCCTCGCTGTCGTCGCGTTACAGGTGTTGATTGGCAGTTGGAACGCGTTTCTTTGGCCTTATCTTGTTACCAGTTCTGATGCCCTCCGTCCTATCGAGGTAGGTCTACAGGCGTTCACTTCAGCAGAAGGCACGGACCCTACAGGACTCGCGGCAGCCGCGGCGTTTACCACGTTGCCCATTTTGATTATTTTTCTTATCGCCCAAAAGCAGTTTATCGAAGGAATTTCAGTGGGCAGTACGAAAGGCTAGTGCATCGACATATAGTAGTGACAGGGCTTGTCCCTGTCATGCCAGAATTTCAGTAGGTAGCACAAAAGGCTAAATTCTCCACCAGTTTTCACTGACTCAGCGTTCTATTGAACGGTTGGGATGTGTTGATACATAGAAATACATCTTTTATTCTTTTATTCGTTTTTTAGCTATTTTCTTAAAAAAGGAAAAGAACTTCCATGCAACGCAAATGGTCTCTTATGGCTTATGCTATCGCCATGGTAGCAATGCTTCTCTTGGCGGCCTGTGGTGGCTCGTCAACAGGCAACGGTGGTAACACCTCGACAAGCAGCACTCCTGGTGTGCTCAATTCAAGCAAAAAGTATACTGTCAACTTCTGGGAAGCTTTTGCGACAGGCGCGAACAAAAAATCGCTTGAAGCATTGACAAAGCAGTATATGCAGCAGCATTCTAACGTGACGGTGAATTTGCAGGCATACGACTCGTATGCAACGCTAAAAACAAAGCTCACGGCTGCTATTGCTGCTGGCAAGCCACCGGCAATCTCGCAGGTGTACGAAGAGTGGGCCACGCAATATCAGCAGACAAACCAAATTGTTTCTTTGCAGCCATTCATCTCTGGTAAAAATGGTTTCAGCCAGAATGAACTTTCAGACTTTTATCCGAGTATGCTGAAAGATGGTCAACTGAACAATACACAGTACATGTTGCCATTCAACAAAAGCGTTATTGTGTTGTACTACAATGTAGATGCGCTCAAGGCAGCAGGTATCACTCCTCCAACAACGATGGACGAGATGCTCACTGCCCTGACAAAGGTTACAAAGCCTGATGGTTCACAATGGGGACTCTCCTACACACCAGATGTTGACCTCTGGTCAATCCTCTACAAAGGATTGGGTGGTACTGATTTTGTTTCAGCCGATGGCAAAAAAGTAACATTCGCAGATGGAGACAACGCTACTGCTGCAAAGCAGGCTCTGAATGAACTTGCTCCCCTCGTGCAATCAAAGGCAATTCACGTCACAACCGGGTACAATTGGCAGAACGACTTTGCCTCACAAAAGTCACTCTTTGCCATTAGTACAGTTGCCAGCTATTCGTTCATTAAGCAGGCAGCTGCGGGAGCCTTTCAAATCTCAGAAGCTCCTATTCCAGCAGGTCCAAAGGGACAGTTCACACCGCTCTACGGCACAAATCTGGCGATGTATGCAGGCGTGGATGCTGACACACAGTCTGCAGCGTGGGATTACATGAAGTTTCTCACCAATCCCGACTCGAACGCGACCTTCGTCCAGCAAACAGGCTATATGCCTGTGCGTCAGTCGGCCTTCAATGGTACGATGTTGCAGGATTACTTTACAAAGAATCCGGGACGTAAAGCAGGTCCGCAGTCATTGCAGTATGGCTTTGTTGCCTCAACTGTGCCTGCTTGGGACCAGTGCCGCAACATCATCTCGAACGCCTTCACCAGCGTTCTCAAAGGCCAATCATCCTCCGATGATGCCTTCAGCAAGATGGTGTCAAGCAGCAATGCCGCACTCTCACAAGGCTAGTAACAAATGTCTGTAGGGGTCTAATTCATTACACCC
>CAXTWV010000051.1:0-19695 GCA_964248005.1 uncultured Ktedonobacteraceae bacterium
AGACCACGGAATTGTGGGATCATAACAAACAAAACACATGTGGGTGGCAAAAGTATTTCTACTTTTGCCACCCACATGTGTTTTGTTTGTTACAAGTGCAACGATTCTACTGCGTCCAGAACTTCTTGGGCGTGATCGTCTGGATTGACCTTGTGCCACACCTTGCGCACAACCCCATCTTTGTCAATTAAAAATGTCTCACGGTTGACGCCCATATATTTCTTACCGTACATGTTTTTCTCTTTGTAGACATTATACAATTCAGCAACATGTGCATCGGGGTCCGATAGCAATGGAAATGCCAAGCCATACTTATCAGCGAATTTCTGGTGTGAGGCAATGCTATCCGTGCTTACGCCAAGCACTACAATGCCACGCTTTTGCATTTCACGGTTCGCATCACGAAAATTACACGCTTCTTTCGTGCAACCAGGGGTATCGTCTTTTGGATAAAAATAAAGCACAACAGTTCGACCGTGCAAGTCTGATAAATGGATTTGATCATTCTTCACAACGTCTTCTGGCCCAATTGCTGCCAGTGTAAAATCAGGAGCGGTCTGCTGCTCCTCAATCGTCGTATCGCTCATAAGAAACTCCTTCACATGTGTTTTTTCATCACAAGAACAAGTCATGCTTGCTTCTATTCTACTTCCATTTTTAGAAACATCCTCTTGGCACAAGCTATTCCACATACGAAACCTTTCCTTGTAAAACTTCTCTTCAAGCATTCGTGCCTCTTCGCTGCCTGTGATATGATTTGTGCGAGAACATTACTTACACATGCACAAGAACAACTACCATAGACAAGTAAAAATGTGTACGAATGATAACTATTTTATATTTGAGGAGAAACATACATGGAAGGCATCAAGAATTATCTCACAGACATGGACGGGGTGCTGGTACGAGGCTCAACCATTATTCCAGGTGCGGCAGAGTTCATACAAAAGTTACAGGCAAAGAACATCCCTTTTCTCATTCTTACCAACAATTCACTCTACACACAGCGTGACCTGCAAGTACGTCTAGCCTATCTAGGTTTGCAAGTGCCACAAGAAGCGATATTTACATCCGCGCTTGCCACAGCACAATTTCTACACGACCAACGCCCCGGTGGACGCGCCTTCACCATCGGAGAGTCAGGATTGACAACAGCCTTACACGACATCGGCTATATCCTCACCGATCAAGACCCTGAATATGTCGTGCTCGGTGAAACAACAACATATAGCTTTCAACGTATCACACGTGCTATCCGCTTTGTGAACGCAGGTGCGCGTTTCATCGCTACCAATCCAGATGTCATAGGACCAGGCGAAGGCGGCGACATTCCAGGCACAGGTGCCATCGCCACTCTCATCAGTGCCGCGACAGGCGTCAAGCCCTACTACATTGGAAAACCGAATCCGCTTATGATGCGTACCGCCCTTCGTACACTCAATGCCCATTCCGAGGACTCCGTAATGATTGGCGACCGTATGGATACCGATATCGAATCTGGCCTGGAAAGTGGCCTCCGCACAATTCTGGTACTTACAGGTGTCACGTCACGCGAACAGGTGGACCGTTTTCCCTATCGCCCCACGTGGATACGTGAGTCCATCGCGAAGGTCGAAGTGTAATGAATAAACAAGAGAAGCAAGCATACGCTCCAACGCTACACGTGACCAGTACACCACATCCTCATCAACCTTTACCTGATTGATTACTTCACCTTGCACCAAGCCCTCCAAGACCCACGCAAGGTATGCGGGATGAATACGATACATCGTAGAACACGGGCAGACAATTGGGTCCAGGCAGAAAATGAACTGGTCGGGATGCTCCTGCGCTAGGCGATGCACAAGGTTAATCTCGGTCGCAACACCCCATTTGCTACCAGCCGGAGCCTGCTCGATTTGCTGGATAATATATTCCGTCGAACCGTACAGATCAGCAGCCTCGACGACCTCACGACGACACTCTGGATGCACGATAATCTTGATACCTGGATAGTCTGCGCGTGCCTGCTCAATCTGCGTGACATTGAAACGCATATGCGTCGTGCAATAGCCCTTCCATAGAATGATTTTCGCTCGCTCGATCTCCTCTTCCGCATCCACCGCCGCCATCGGGTTCTTCGGATTCCACACAGCCATTTGCGTCTCTGGAATACCATAGGCGAAGGCTGTATTGCGTCCAAGATGCTCATCCGGGAAGAACAACACACGCTTTCCTTGTGTGAATGCCCACCGTATGACCGCAGGAGCATTCGACGACGTACACACAATACCACCATTGCGTCCACAAAACGCTTTAAGATTGGCGGCAGAGTTCATATATGTCACAGGAATAATCTGTGCATCCTCGCCAAGTGTCTCATTCAGCATCTCCCAGCACTCTTCAACCTCGGCAATGTTCGCCATATCAGCCATTGAACAGCCAGCCGCCGGATTTGGCAGGATCACCTTCTGATGCGGCCCGCTCAGCACGTCCGCGCTTTCAGCCATAAAATGCACGCCACAAAACACAATGTAATCGGCCTGTGGACGTGCCGCCGCCAATTGTGCAAGCTTGAACGAATCGCCCCGAAAGTCCGCATACTGAATAATCTCATCACGTTGATAGTGATGCCCCAGAATCACAAGTCGCTCGCCAAGTGTGGCTCGCGCCGCCGCAATACGACGATCTAGCTCGTCACCATCCATCTCCGCATACAACATCGGAATAGTATCACTCCGCTTTGACAGGTCGTGCTTTGCCCGCATACTCGGTGTCAACAACGGCAATATCCGCGTCTCCTGACTCTCAGCGCACTCAGATTGTATGGCAGCCATTATGTATTCTCCTATTATGCAAATTCTAATGAGATATCGAAATTAGGAGCCGAATGTGTGATCGCCCCTAATGAAATGAAATCTACGCCCGTTGCTGCAACCGTAGACAGACGCTCTCTGTTTGTACCAATATTCCCTGACGCCTCAATCAGCACATGCGGTGCCTCTCGACGTACAAGCGTCACCGCCTCACGCATACGCTCAACCGACATATTATCAAGCAGAATCACGTCTGCATGTGCCTCTATTGCCTCTCCCACCTCTGCCAATGTCTCACACTCAACCTCGATTTTGAGCAGATGAGGAGCCATACGCCGCGCACTCGCAATCGCGTTCGCAATGCCACCCGCCACCTTGATATGGTTGTCCTTAATCAATACGCCATCACTCAGGCCAAAACGATGATTATGCCCACCACCCATTCCAACCGCCATCTTCTCAAGGCTTCTCAATCCTGGTGTTGTCTTGCGTGTATCCAGGATACGCGTCTGCGTTCCCTCAAGCGCACGCACACATTGAGCAGTAATCGTGGCAATGCCTGACAAGCGTCCTAGCAGATTAAGCGCGACCCGTTCCGCACTTAAGATCGAACGCGCCGAACCATGCAAGCGTGCAAGCACATCATTCGGTTGCACAGTTGCACCATCTTGTACCACTTGCTCAATCACAAGATTCTCATCCAACATGCGAAATGTATCCAGTGCGACCTCTAAGCCTGCAATCACGCCCGCTTGTCGCGTCAGGAACGTTGCTTGCGCTTGCTGTTGTTCTGGTACTGTACTCAACGTCGTGATATCGGCGTATGCTCCATCTTCTTCCAATGCACGCCGAATCACCTCTTCATACTGCTTATACATGTGGCGTAACCTCCTCACGCATGACTGTTACCTGTTGCTCAAACATATCTTCGCGTAATAGCACAAAATGCTGTGTAGCTAATGCCTCATCAGTCGTTTGATAGTCCAGTCGCCAATGGCTTCCTCGACTCTCATGACGCGCAAGAGCGGCTACAATGACAAGTTCTGCTACACGCAACATGTTCAGCGTCTCTAACTCCAGCCGCCCCTGTTCGTGCGCACCTTCCGCTAACATCATGCTATGGCGTAGTTCTCTAACTTTTTGCCTTGCTTCCAATAATCCAGACTCATCCCGACAAAGTGACACGTACTGCCACATAAGTTGCCGCAACTCAACACGTACTGCTTGCGATGTGTACTCAACAGCAATTCCAGACGACAGGGAGACCGCAAGGGTCTCCCCTACATATTCATGAGACCCTACGTGTAGGGGAGACCCTTGCGGTCTCCCTGCATGTTCACCTGTGACCTTCGTCGCATGTTCACCTGTGACCTTCGTCAAATGGTCCGCGATACGTACACCATACACAAGTCCCTCTAACAGGGAATTGCTTGCAAGCCTATTCGCACCATGCACACCTGTACATGCTACCTCACCAACGGCATACAATCCTGGCACCGTTGTTCGTCCATAGGTATCCACACTCACACCACCCATACAATAGTGCGCGGCTGGCGCAATCGGTATCAAGTCAGTTGCTAAATCTAACCCATGCGTGCGGCATAGTGCTGAAATCGTCGGGAAGCGTGCGTGCATCTTCTCCGCAGGCAAATGACGTAAATCAAGGTACTGACAATCCGTCTGCTCGGCAAGCATCTCGCTCAGAATCGCACGTGCTACCACATCACGCGGGGCAAGTTCGTTTTGCTCACTATAACGCGGCATGAAACGTTCCCCTGCATGATTGCGTAAGTATGCACCCTCTCCTCGTACTGCCTCGGAAATGAGCGTTGATGCGTTATCGGCAACAAGCACTGTAGGGTGAAACTGCATAAACTCCAGGTCGGTCAGAGCTGCACCAGCATCCCATGCCAACGCCAGACCATCGGCAGTTGCCCCTACAGGATTCGAGGTGTGTAACCACAATCCGCCCGCACCACCATTTGCCAGGAGAATCGCATTTCCAGCAACCGTAAAGCCTTGTCCGTGCTTGTCAACAGCCTCTACACCCACACAAACACTCTGTTCCATCAAAAGTTTGCGTACAAATGTCTCTTCATACACCACTACAGAGGAACGCTTACGAAGTTCGGCTATAAGAACATGCTCGATTTCAGCACCAGTGGCATCTCCACCTGCATGTAATACGCGCCAGCGTGAATGTGCTCCCTCACGTCCAAGCAAAAAGCCGTCGGGCGTCGCATGAGCATCGCTCTCACCCTGTACTCGGTCAAACTGCACGCCCAAACTCATCAGCCAACGCACGGCATCCGGTGCTTGCTCGACCAGCACACGTACTGCCTCCTCATCACACAGACCAGCACCAGCCGCTAATGTGTCTTGCAAATGGAGTTCGGGCCTATCGTCAGCACCGAGCGCAACGGCGAGACCACCCTGCGCATAGCGTGTATTGCTTTCGCCAAGCTGTCCCTTTGTGAAAAGCGCGACCCGCATTTGCTCCGGTAGCCGCAGAGCCACCGAGAGACCTGCAATCCCGCCTCCTATGATCACAACATCAAATTGACTCTCTGTCATGCTAGATTCTCCCTTGAATAAGTGTATATTGTACACTTACTAAGCAGACAAAAAAATTAAGGTGTCATTCGTACACTAACCCTCGTGTAGCAAGTATAGCAGGGAATTTCGAGAAAAACAAGGGTAAGAGAAATTGTGTCACTTCATCATTGATGATATAAAAAGACAAAGAAGAATAGATCACTACACTGTCCTGTAATAGGGTACTGTAGTGATCTATCATTACCTAGCCCTATGAGCGACGCCCCAAACGTGGGCGTTGTCCAGGCGTTGGCTCCAATGTGGGTCGCTCCTCGATGAGGCGCACGGCCTCAGCGATGGCGCGGTCGAGTTGTGGGTCAAGGTTATTCGCGAAGTCTTGTGGAGCGATATCCACGTCGATATCGGGATCGGTGCCGTAGTTTTCTACGTTCCAGCCCACATCTTTGAACCAGAAGGAAAATTCCGGCTGCGTCGTCATCGTGTTATCAACGAGCTTGTGACGTGGATAAATGCCGATCACACCTCCCCATGTACGCTTCCCAATCAAGGGTCCCAGGCCCATAAGCTTGAAGCTGTGGCTAAAGATGTCACCATCGGAACCTGCGTGTTCATCGGTGAGCGCGACCATTGGACCACGTGGCGATTCTTGTGGATATGGCTCTGGCTGCCCCCAACGCGAGAAGTCGTAACCAAGCCGCTTACGTGCTAATTTCTCTAAGAGTAGGCCAGAGACGTTACCACCACCATTCCAACGCACATCAATCAGCAATGCAGGATAATCATATTCGGCGAGATAGCCCCGATGAAACTCGGCATAGCCTACACCCGACATGTTGGGAATATGGACGTAACCTACTAATCCTTTTGAAACGCTATGCACCGTGCGTCGATTGCTCTCGACCCACTCACGGTAGCGCATAGAACGTTCCTCTTCCAGAGCCTCAACGGTAATAACACGTCGCTTGCCCTCAGCATCCTCAAGTGTCAATTGCACTTCATTGCCAGCTTGATTGACGAGCAATTCTTGTGGATGGCGTGTGGCATTGACGCGCTGTCCATTGACCGCTAACACGGCATCGTTCACATATACATTCAAGCCCGGACTCGTCAAAGGTGAGGTTGTCTTCTCGCTAGAGGGATCGCCCTTCACTATACGTGCGATACGATAACGGTCGTGTTCTGCGTCATAGGTCCAATCGACGCCGAGAAAGCCTTGCCGATAGTGTGGACCACGCCGCGTATCACCACCCATTTCATAGGCATGCGAGGTCCCTAGTTCGCCCTGTAACTCCCACATCAAATCGGACAATTCGGAACGCGAACTGACTCGCTCAACCAATGGCGAGTATTGGGCATAAATCGCGTCCCAATCAATGCCCGACATATCCTCCGACCAGAATTGTTCACGTTGTAGCCGCCATGCCTCGGTAAACATCTGCTTCCACTCTGCCGCAGGTTGCACAGACACCTTGACACGTCCCATGTCGAGCCAGCCACTTTCACGACTTGACCCCTTCTCATCTTCCGCTTTAGGAGCTTTTTCACCCGCCTTCATGACACGCATACGACGCCCTGATTTATACATGAGTGTTTTGTTATCACGCGATACATCGAAACTACTCACACCTGTAATAATGCGTTCATTCTTATATTTCTCAAAGTTGTAGGCATCAATACTGCCTCGTGGTCCAGGCTCCTCTTCATCGGCATCGTCTATCGCTCCCTCAATAGGAGAGGAGAGAAACAACGCTTTGCCTTTAATGCCAAGAATAGCGGAATAGCGTCCCTCGCTGACAGGGAAGGCTAGCACGCGCTCGGTGATACCTTCCAGGTCAATTACAATTGACTCGACACTTTTCTCGGCCTTCTCGGTCCCATTTTTCCCTTGTTCCGTATCCTCTGCGGTCTCGGTAGTCGCGGCGTCTCCATTCGTGGCTGGCTTGTCGCCGTTATCTTCTTCCTTTTTGTCTTTCTCATCGGGAGCTTTTGGCTCAGGGATGAACGGAGAACGCAACTCACGTTGTAACGTGATGAGATACGGCTTGACACCACGCGGAAAGCTGAGATCGAATTGCAGATTGTCAGAGACAGGATTGAACACGCGATGGCCCAGGAAGTACAAGTATTTGCCATCTGGATCAAATGCAGGATCGCTATCTATGAGAACCGGTTCTGTCACTTGATAGGTCGCACCACTCTCCAGATCACACAGTTTGATTGCTGTCCTCTGTGATGAAATCGGAAAGCCATACGCCAACCACCGTCCATCGGGAGACCATGAAATGCCATCAATGCGATTGAAATCACTGCGCTCGACCACTTGTGACGTATGTGTTTCGAGGGCTACAACTATGAGTTCGTTACGATGATTGGTGATAGCTACCGCATCATCAACGGGTGAGACGACGAGATTTACCACACGTCCAAGGTCAAGTTCGGTCAACAATTCTGGCTCGGTGGCCTCTTCTGGATTGAAGATCACAAGTGTCTCGCGTCCAGGTGCGTCACACACAGCGATACAGCGTTTGCCATCGTTGAGCCATTCGAGGAAACGATAGCGCACACCATCTTGCTCGCCAAGCTGCAACACGGGTCCTTCCCAATTACCCATCGTGAAGGCTTTGCCGCGTGTCGTCAAGGCGACCTGATAGCCCTTTGGATGCAAGGCATACGTATCCAGATAGGTGCTGGCGGTAACAAATTTGCGGTTACGCTGTGTACGCACACTTGGTAACGAGACACTCAGTTGACGTGCCTGCTCAGTGCGTGGGTCGAACAGGTACAGTTCTGCTCCTGCATGATAGACAAGCCGTTGCCCATCGCTTGTGAGGTGACGCGCATAAAATTCTTGCTGATATGTGTGTTGTCGGATATCCTCACCTTGTGGAGTGCATGAATAGACATTGCCCACACCATCCTGATCAGAGAGGAAGTAAATGCGTTCGCCTATCCAGCATGGATTGACGACATTGCCCTTGAGATTTTGAAGACGTTCAAACGTGCCACTACTAGTCGGGTCTGACCATAGGTGTCCCGCGGTGCCGCCACGATAGCGTTTCCAGCGTGCGAAATTTGTTCCATTGCGACCAAGCACAACGCCACCTTGCGGTCCATAGGAGATCGCGCTTGCCTTGCCATAGGACAGTTGACGTGGAAGGCCACCTGTAGGTTTTACCGCGTATATAACGTCAAAGTTCTGTGCGAACTGTCCTGCACTACTAGAATACAGGATTTCTGTTCCGTCAGGCGACCAGCCCAGTACACGACAGTTTCCGCCAAGAAAGGTGAGACGCTGTGCAGGTCCGCCGAGTGCAGGCATGACATAGACCTCGTTCGGTCCCTCTTCACGCCCCACAAATGCTAATAGTTCGCCATTTGGCGAGAAAAAGGGATAGGTTGCCTCACCGACTCCTGCGGTCAGACGTTCCGCACGTCCACCGTCGCTTGTGGTAAGCCAGAGATCATCTTCGGAGACAAACGCAACACGGTCCTGAAAGATATTGGGGAAGCGTATATAGCCCTGCGATGCCATGAATAATAGCTCCTTCGTAAGAATGAGGTAGTGTAATATGAAACGATACGTAGATTCTATAGAAACAGAAAAAGACGTACCGCTAGAAAAGATGTGTCTATATTTTGTCACAGAGGATATGAAGGGGGCAAGGGAAGCGGTCCCTACCGTTTACCCAGATTTTTGCTCGCCTTCCTGTACCTCCACCTTCCCTAGTCCCGTCAGCAGCAAAAATCTCTTGATAACATAGAACCCAAATTCTACACATGGACCGACGCCAAAGGCAAAAAGCAGTGTTCCTATACCCACAGTCCCGCCCAAAAAGAAGCCCACGACTAGAGCAGAACATTCAAGCACGGCACGAACAATGGCGATACGCTTTTTAGTAAGGGCGTGCAGACGTAGCATGAGGCCGTCGCGTGGACCTGCGCCGAGATGTGGGCTGATGTAGAGTGCGGTTCCGATGCCGACGATGAAAACTCCTGCGGCATTGATGAGCAGGCGTACCAGTAGTGATGCACTGCTGAAGTCGGGCAAAAAGTTCCAGTGTATCAGCAAATCAACAAAGGTGCCAACAAGGAACATATTGAGGATGGTGGCAACGCCAGGATAAGCACGTAGCGATAGGCCAGCGAGGATGATGATTGCTCCAACGACGATATTGGCTTGCCCAAAGGTGAGTGAGGTGTGACGACTGATGCCAAGATGTAGCACATCCCACGGTCCAAGCCCCATATTGGAACGATAGGTGAAAACGGTGCCGGTCGCGAAAAGAAAGAGGCCAACGATGCATATGAAGAGTCTGGTGATATAGTTGCGTAGATAATGAGCCGAGGGAAGGTGCATGGGTATATGTCCTTTTTATTAGAATTATAGAAGGTGATGGGACGTTAGAGAACAGCCAATTAGGTTGTATGCAGACAGGCATTGGAGAACCAATGTAGGGGTCTAATTCCATTACACCCTTTTGGCAATATACAATTTTGGCGGCAATGTTGAAAAAATGGTTCAATATCTTCACATTTGTACATCGCCAAAAGGGTGTAATGGAATTAGACCCCTACAATTCCGTCTCGTCCTCAACAGGGTCCACACCAGGAACAGGGCGTTCCCACCATGGTGTACCACGTTCGCCGAGGGCGACTTTGGCATGATGGACGCGCTGACGTGCGTCGGATTCGAGGTCGGCGTCTTTTGTGCGGTGGGCTTGGGCGATATCACGGCGTGCTTGCATGAGGTCGTTGACGAGTTTTTGGCGTGTCTCTTTGTCGAGACGCGGGTCGGTTGTGCGCCAGCGTCGCCCATCGACGATGATGTAGCGTCCGTCTTCGGTGTATTCTATCTTTTTCTTTGTCAAGGTCGCTCTCCAATTTGCAAGAATACTTTTGTATAGCATACACTACATCGGGGAACGGACATTGCTTCGCTCGTCCGTGGGCGCAATGAATTGCGGCCCCTACCGTTTCTTGTGAATGTGTATTTTTCGATAGAGAAGGTGGGATTGTGATGCATACTACTACACGCCTACGCGAACTTTTGGCAGGTCCAGATTTGGTTGTTGCACCTGGGGCATATGATGCGCTGAGTGCGCGTCTGATTGCACAGGCGGGTTTTTCGACGGTGTATATGACGGGGTTTGGCACATCGGCAAGTGTGCTGGGACAGCCGGATGTTGGGTTGCTGACGATGAGCGAGATGGTGAGTCGCGCGTCCGCACTCGCTGCTGTGGTTGGCGATCTTCCCATGATTGCTGATGCGGATACAGGGTATGGCAATCCGATCAATGTGAGACGCACAGTTCGCGAGTATGAACATGCGGGCGTTGCCGGTATTCACATTGAAGATCAGATATGGCCTAAGAAGTGTGGGCATATGGAGGGCAAGCAGGTCATTCCGATGAATGAGATGGTGCAAAAGGTACGTGCAGCCGTTGATGCACGGCAAGACCCCGATTTTGTGTTGATTGCCCGCACCGATGCCGCAGCTGTGACTGGTTTCGAGGATGCTCTAGTACGTGGCAAAGCGTATCAAGAAGCAGGGGCTGATGTTGTCTTTATAGAGGCTGTACGCACACAGCAAGAGCTAGAAACTGTTGCAAAGACGTTTTCGGACATACCTCTACTTTATAACTGGATTGATGGCGGTAAGACACCGACTCTATCGCTAGAGGAGATAGGGGCGCTCGGTTTCAAGTTGGTGCTCTTCCCTGTGAGTATGCTGTTCGCTGCGACGCGTGCGATGAACGATTTGCTAGAGGTTCTCAAACAGGGCAAGACACCAACGGCATTTAGCGAGCATTCCCTCTCATTTTCGCAATTCACTGATGCGATTGGACTCCCTGACATTCAGGAGTTGGAACATCGCTACGGTGTTTCATAGAGCAACGAATGTTTTTCTCTATTTTTGCAAAGGAGCAATAAACATAGAGGTTGCGAAAGTTGGATTAGAGATTCTCTACATAAAACAGACCCAAAAATACGGGGTGACATTACTTTCAACGTAGTGTCACCCGTATTTTTGGGTCTGTTTGTGACCCATTTCATAGGCAAATTACTTGAATTGTAGTATATTACACAAGAAAATAATACCTTCCCTACATAATCATCTTTTTAAGGATTGTATGAATGAAACAGGACAATGATATCACACAGCCTTCGTCTTCGCAGGTGTTAGGGCGATACCGCATACTTCGTCGTATCGGGAAGGGCGGCATGGGAGATGTGTGGCTGACAGAAGACCCAAGCTTACATCGACAGGTGGCGATCAAGACACTCCCAACACATAGCCAAAATGATCGTGAGTTTTCTTTACGCTTTGCACGAGAAGCTCAGGCAGCAGCGGCACTCAATCATCCACATATTTTATCTATCCATGATTTTGGTGAACAACCTCTCCCGAACGGACAAAGCATCACATATATTGTTATGCCCTACATCTCTGGTGGCTCACTTGCCGACAAAATCACAGCGTATACAGCAAATAGCACAAATATGCCTGCACAAGAAGCCATTTTTTATCTTCAGCAGGCAGCAGAGGCGATTGACTATGCCCATAGCCAAGGTGTTGTGCATCGTGATATCAAACCGGGGAATATGTTGTTACGTCCCGACAACTGGCTCCTGTTAGCAGACTTTGGTATTGCGCGTATGCTATCAAGCCAGGAGCAGATGACACAGGCGGCTATCGGCATTGGCACACCCGAATATATGGCACCAGAGCAGGCACAAGGGAAAGCGGAAGTGGCAAGCGACAACTATAGTTTAGCGGTCATTGCCTATCAACTCTTTACAGGGCACTTACCATTTGTCGGCGATACAGGTTACGCGATAACTATTCAGCACATAATCACCCCACCACCATCGCCACGCGAATATAATCCTAGTCTTTCACCAGCTTTTGAGACAGCTCTTTTGCAGGGCTTAACAAAAGAGCCGCAACAACGCCCGTCATCGGCATGCGCATTTATCGCAGAACTACAACGTGCGTTCGCAGGTGCCGCATTCGAGGCGACCTATGTGAAGCCTCCGCTACCAGCGATCTTTGCTGTGCCAAGTACTCCTGATGGTAGGGGTATACAGCCGGAGACCTCAGGGAATAACAGCAATGTTTCTAAAGTACGCGAAAACAAACCGACTCTTACACGTCGCCAATTGCTTATAGGAGGAGGCGCGGCGGCAGTGCTTGCAACGGGGGGAGTAGGAGCATGGGCCATTGCCTCACATGTCAATACTCGTCCAAAGGGAACGACAGCGGGAGTCACGTCATCACCGACAGCTAGCCCTAATGATCCAGCATTGATACTTTTGGGACACACCAAGCCTGTTACCTCATTAAGCTGGTCATCAAAAGCAAACACTCTTGTTTCAGCAGGACCAGAGGGCAACATAGTGTTATGGGATATGCAGGCTCTCGCTCAACAGAAAAGTCAGACGCCACGTCCTGTAGCGAAACAAGAATTTGGGCCAAACGCTGATGTACACGTTGCCTGGTCTCCTGATGGCAATTCTATCGCGATAGGGAATATAGCTGGAGATTTCACGAACAACACGACTTCAATTTACCTGTATAACAAAAACTTAGGCACAACAGTACAAGGCTATGAAAAGCCAATAATAGTTCCAGACACACTCTCTATCGATGCTCTCTGCTGGACGAATAGCAAATACATAGTTACTGTGCATACCCCTATAGATTCTATTACGAAGGAGCGTTTTCTCTTAAGTGCATGGGATACAACACAACCATCACTACAATTACAACCAGCAACAGTATCAGGGTTTACTACCACTGAGGTTGATGACCCGGAACGTCTACTTTCAGCCTCACCAGACGGTTCTCTTCTGGCAATAGCACTTTATAATGGTGTGCTTGTAGGAGAGGCAAGCGTGTTTGGAAAAACAGTTACATGGCTGCAGCGAAGATCTAATCTCCTACAAATTAGTGAATATGACACAGCCGAACATATAGATGGCGTTGCATGGTCATCAAATGGGCAATATATCATTGCGTTCTGGCGAAATTCTGTCTCAAAATCAATTATTAACGGTTGGCACTGGCAAGATCAGAGTCCAAAACCAGTAACCGTACATATCCCAGACGATGATCCAGTACTTGCAACACTCGCTGTATGTACTGCTCCTAGTAACACACTTATCGCAGGTGGAGGAAAGAAAGGGACAGTCTATATATGGGATGCGAATAGAGGAACGGAGCCTATACGTATTTTTCATGGCGATAAAGCAAGCAATGCATCAATTGGAGCACTGGAATGGTCGGCAGATGGAACGTGGCTTGCAGTGGGTTATAAAGATGTAAACGCGAGTATTCTTGTATGGAATACAGCCACGCTTAGTCAATAATAAGGGACGGAACATCTCATGGCATCGCAACAACATAGAAATTGGCAAGGACGAATGCTCAGTCGCTATCAGCTCTTACAACTTGCGGGGCAGGGTGGCATGGGAGAAGTTTGGCTTGCGGACGACACGCAATTGCGACGACGTGTAGCCATAAAACTTCTTCCTGCGGTTCTAGCGAAAGATAACAACTACTTACAAGACTTCAAATACGAGTCACGTGCAATCGCGGCCCTGGATCATCCACATATTCTTCCTGTGCATGACTTTGGGGAGCAGATTACGGGCGATGAAGTCACGACATATCTGGTCATGCCGTATATCACAGGCGGTTCATTACGAGACCGTATTCATAATGTCGCAGGACCGTTACCAACAAATGAAGCACTCTCGACACTCAAACAAGCGGCGGAAGCTATCGACTATGCGCATAGTCAACACGTTCTGCATCGCGATATCAAACCTGGAAATATGCTGCTTCAAGATGGCTGGCTCCTGCTCGCGGATTTCGGACTAGCAAAGTTGTTATCGAGTTCAACATAC
Source organism: uncultured Ktedonobacteraceae bacterium (assembly GCA_964248005.1). Lineage (GTDB taxonomy): Bacteria > Chloroflexota > Ktedonobacteria > Ktedonobacterales > Ktedonobacteraceae > JBBQVS01. Next base: position 14,262 of record CAXTWV010000051.1, read on the forward strand.
CGTAGTCGCACACATGCAGGGGCAGGCACGCCTGAATATATGGCACCAGAACAAGCGATGGGGAAGGCAGAGGCGGCAAGCGACCGCTATAGTCTAGCCATCATTGCCTATCAACTATTTACAGGACAACTTCCGTTTCGAGGCGAAACTCCCTACACTACACTTATCAAGCAGATACACGATACACCTCCCTCGCCACGACAACGTAACCCTAACATTCCTCAGATGGTTGAAGACACGCTTCTGCAAGGACTGGCAAAACGTCCAGAGGAGCGTCCAGCTTCGTGCCTTGCTTTTGTAAGTGCGTTGGAACGAGGATGGAATACAGGACAACAACTAGCACCCACAGACCCTGAAGCGACCGTGTTAGCACCATGGAGCAAGCGATTACAGGCAAATGTAGATATACAGCAACGCCAAAAGAGGCCAATTCTGTCTGCACCACTCCTCACTCCGCTGTCAGCTGAGCAAGCTGGACAGCATACAAATATGGAAATAGTGCAGAAGACACTACCAGAAGCACCTATGTATATATCAATGGTGGCCTCCGTTCCCTCTCAGCCAAACATGACTGCAATTGAACAACAAGGGGTACCAGAAACACCCGTAGTGGAGCACCGAGAAGGGCGAATTGGACGCCGTGCGCTTCTCATTGGAGGCGCAACAGTTGCAGCAGCAGTTGTTGGTGGCATCGCGCTTCCTGCACTACTCCATCATCCCTCGTCCGTAGCAAAACCGCCACTTATACCAGGGCCAAGACACCTCATACCAGGAATACCAGTGCTCAATCTCACAGGTCACACCGACGAAGTATTGAATGTTATCTGGGATCCAAGCGGTCGCTATATAGCAACAGCAGGACAAGATACACGCGTCCTACTCTGGGATGTTGGCTCTGCCTTACAACACAATCCAAATGGATTTCAAACACTGGCAACACCAATGAAGAGTTGGAAGTTCTCTGGTGAGATTGATAGTAGTTCGCTCTGTTGGTCTGCCGATGGTCGCTCTCTTGTTGTTAGCATCGGTGGGGATGACGCAAACAAGGTATATCTCATTAACCCTTTCGACAAAAATATGACTCCTATCACCTACACCGATACGAACGCAGATAGTAATAATCTGCCCTATTATGGTGAATTGTCCTGGAAGCCGAACACGGACACATTTGCTGTGGTACAATCAATCGCTCAGACCGTACAAATCAACACGTGGAAGCGAGGTAAGACACAGACACTCAGTGGGAAATTCAAATACGAAGAGCCGGGGCAGGCCATTTCTGGCAGTGTCATCGCATGGTCGCCTGATGGGTCGATGCTAGCATCGGATACCGACCACTTTGAAACGGTGGTGTGGGACTCAAAAACGGCCAAGGTCAAGCATGTCATATCCTTGCCAGATCGTACACAAGGGAAGTCTACTCTTGTGCTCCGAGAGGCAGTAGTATGGTCGCCTGTGGAACCAAATACATTACTCGTCTCAGACATTGATGTTGTCACACTCTGGAATGTACAACACAATAAGTTACTTTCGATGCTCGGCACTGACGATCCACATGCGCTTGCTCCTCCATCAAAGCCAACCGGGTTCAACTGGTTTCCAAACACGCTAGGTATTTCATGGTCGCCAAACGGACGCTATGTTGTAGGTGCCTATGGTCGAACAACGAAACTGTGTCTGTGGGACTTACATAACCAGAAGCCAAACATCAAAAAAGGCGTTCACATCCAAGATGCATTCATTCCTGCATCTAGCAGTGTTGGAGGTCATAATGGTATCATTATCGACAATGCATGGTCGCCAGATGGACGCTATCTTGCCAGCGCATCCGCAGACAAAACAGTGCTCGTCTGGAAGATGGATGCATCGTAGGCGTATACTATGTTTTTAAGAAGTATCATGAAAGGGCGTAGATATGCGTATCGTTTCTTTACTGGCAAGCGCGACGGAGATGATTGCTGCGTTAGGTTGTCTGGATTCACTCGTTGGGCGTTCACACGAATGTGACTACCCACCGCAAGTATTACAGCTTCCGCTTGTCAGCACGGTGCAAATTAATACCGAGACAAGCAGTAGCGAGATTGACGCCCAAATCAAGCAGCTTGCTCATACGAAAGATATCCAACAAAACGACGCACTCAAGGCTTTAAGCATCTATCGTATTGATGCCGCGCTTCTGCAAGAATTACAGCCAGATGTGATTTTTACACAGACACAATGCGAGGTATGCGCGGTCAGTGAGCATGATGTAACAGAGGCACTACAACAACTTACGGGACTTCATCCCCGTATTGTATCGCTCTCGCCTTATCGCCTCGCGGATGTATGGGAAGATGTTGTACGTGTGGGCAAGGCATTAGAGCGACGTGAGCAAGCGGAAGTACTGGTACAACAGTATATACAAAGGCTAGAGCGACTACAGCAACAAAGCGCGGAACTGAATAAAGGAAACAAGAAACCGCGTGTCGCAATCCTGGAATGGCTCGATCCACTCATGGCGGCGGGTAACTGGACGCCTGAACTTGTAACATATGCTGGTGGCGAGAGTTTATTCGGAGAAGTGGGGATACATTCGCCGTGGCTGACATGGGAAGAACTGCACAAGGCAAATCCTGATGTTCTTGTACTTGCACCATGTGGCTTCTCGCTCGAACGGACACTTATTGATGTGCCACTCTTGCAACAACATCCATTATGGCAATCGTTACAGGCAGTGCAAAACGGACGTGTCTATGCGATTGATGGCAATTATTATCTTAATCGTTCTGGTCCACGCGTTGTAGAATCGACGGAATTGCTGGCACGTGTGTTTTGGGGAGAGCAACTAGGGATATCTGTCGATGAACAAGCATGGCAACTTATTAAATAAACTCACGCACACAAAAAGACACGGCTGCAGCCGTGTCTTTTTGTGTGCGTGAGTTTATTTATTCACTTTGGGAGCATGTGCCCAGAAAAGCAGGCCACCCATCACCAGAAAGCCGACAATCATCAGTACCATGACGGGTCCGACGACATTGGAGGCATCCCACTGAAAGAGTGCCGCTCCAGCGAGATAGAGTACCCAGAGTAAACCTAGTCCAGGGACGATGAGCAACCAGTTAAAACGTGCGTTTCGTGTCGCGAAGCGTGATGGTTGTCGCTCACGCACCACGTAATCAAGGTCTGAATCGAGCGGTTCCATGAAATACCTTCCTCATTTTCTCAGAGTGCTACATCTACATTCAGGAAGCAACGTGAAATGTGCGCTCTCTGTATTATAGAGCAAATGTGCTTTTTCGTGCTGGTATGAGTGGGCTACCTACTCTATAGGTAGCCCACCCGACGTTATTGCTATTATAGTCCTTACCTTGCTCTAATGCAACCGCTCATGACTATTTTGAAATAAAAAAACGGCCCTAAACGGCCTAAGCAACAGAAGATTGGACAGGAGTTGACCAATCGTTTGTATCGGAACACGGTAACGGGTCTTGAGCAGGAGTAGCAGAGAGGCTTACGGTGGGAAGAGGACGAAGCTTGTTGAGGTAACGACGCAACTCAAAAGCGTTTACGTGATACATGGAGCCATCTACGGCTGCATCGATATGTCCCTCAGCAATGGCACTACAAACATCAGCAAGAGTAGGTAAACGGTCAGGCATGAGACACCTCCCTACAGAATACTGGGCACGCTCTCCGTGTGAACAGCAGTGTGAACTCTTTCACACTCTTATTAACTACACGCATAAGAGTAGGCCCTGGTTTCGTTATGTTCCATATAGGAAAACATGGAAAAAGCTGAGTTTATTTCGTCATCCGACACGCGTTGTGTCGTTACTCTTCCTCCTCTTCTTTATTCTCGTCTTGACCATCGAGTACGGCATCATCATCAAGCAGACCTGCCATAGGTTCAATATACATCATTCGGCGGATGAGGTCAACCTGTTTCACGACATCTTTGATGGCTGGCAACAGAATTTGCTTCTTATCCTCGCCTTTGACCACATACACGTCGTTACTACCAGTCTCCATAATCTCTATAATCGTCCCTATTTCGCGTCCATTGAGGATTGCAACACGCAAGCCAAGAATGTCATGCTGATAATACGAATTTGGGGGAAGCTTAGCAAGTTTGTCGAGTGGAATAGAGAGATCAGCGTTACGAAAGGTATCAGCCGTTGTCGCATCATCTATGCCTGCGAATTTGATGACAAGCATATCACCCTTATACGGACGGACGGCGGTAATCTTACGTGGCATGTGGTCAGGACCAACAAAAACGCTGTCCAACTGTGCGAAACGATCAGGAATATCGGAAAGCGAAAATACCTTCAACTCGCCTCGGATACCAAAAGGGGCCACTATTTTTCCGATAGTAGCCCATTCTGTGTTACTCGACTTTGGCATAGGAACCTCTGTAGCGTGGAGAATACTAGATATCAGCACAAAGCAGTACTAGCAAGACATGGCTGATAGGAATACATGTCCTCTACTACAATATCTCCAGGGAGGTATGACGACCCTCACGCGCACCACCTGCACGTAGAAGTGCTCGCATTGCTTTAGCGACTCGTCCCTGGCGACCAATAACTTTGCCGAAATCATCAGGTGCGACATGCAGTTCTAGCACCAACGCATTGCGGTCATTGCGAACTTCACGCACCTGCACGGCTGAGGGTTCATCTACCAGAGATTGGGCAATGTACTCTACTAGTTTACGCATATCTCGACCTCACCTTGACAAGATTTTACGCCTCGGTTGGTGTTTGTGCTGGCGTTGATGCGGGAACAGTCGGTGCTGGAGTTGCGGCAGCAGCTTTTGCTTGAGTAAACTGATCCATAATACCAGAACGTTTCAGCAGAGAAGCAACTGACTCCGTGGGTTGTGCTCCATTTTTCAACCACCCAAGAGCTTTCTCAGCATTGATATGAATGGCAGATGGCTCAACACGAGGATTGTACCAGCCGATATTTTCGATAATACGACCATCACGTGAGAAACGTGAGTCGGCAACTACCACACGGTAGCTTGGGGCTTTCTTCTTGCCCGTGCGTTTTAAACGAATTTTGACAGTCATGCGTTCTTTTTCTCACCTCTTCCCCACTTGCTGGGGTCTATATTTTCGTGGCGTTCGAGAGGAGTGCATACAACAATCTACAGCGACCCCAAACTACGGCCCAATTAGGATAGCATGAAGCTTGCATTTTGTCAATGTTTATGACATTGAATAGACGCCTAATGTCCACAAAACGGTGGCAACGCCGAGCAACACAGCAAATGAGCAAATAACCATTGTGTGTTTCGTCGTTTGCCATTCCGCACTGCCTTTACTTGTCCAGAGCGCGATGAGCATGTATACAGGAAACACTTCCATGTAAAAGCGAGCACTGCTCTGCGTCGATGTGGTGCAGAGAGGCAGAATGATGAAGACGAGCGAGAAGATACCGTAGATAG
>CAXTWV010000052.1:0-19672 GCA_964248005.1 uncultured Ktedonobacteraceae bacterium
GGCAGTTTGCAAGCTGCCTGTTCCCCTGATACGCAGAAACCTTTATTTACTTATATCTAACACCACGGAGTATAGACAACACATAGACCGCGCCGTATAATATGCCAATATACTTACGAAAAATGCGTTCTAGGTGTCGCCGAAGATGCCCTAGGGTGCCTGAAATGAAAGAGGGAAAGCGGGAGCTATGGCAGAAACAGACCTGGGGCAGATCGAGCCAATACCTTCTCTTGGGAACGATATCACAGAGTCAGCAGGCTCTGGTGGCTTCCTTCACTTAGAGGAAAAACAGGACGATACAGCATCAACCTTCGACAACACGCAGGCGACAATGCCACGTCCAGCAGTGCAAACAACGATACTCGTCTCGTCACGTGCCATGGAGCGCACAGGCACAGCGGAACATCTCGCGGCACGGCGTCCAGTGACAGAATTGAACGTGGATGAGCCTGATGTGAAAAATCGTTTGGGCGAGCTACGAGCAGAGATCACGCGGCTCGTTACAGGTCTACGTTGGGGTGGTCAATCGGTAGACGATACGACAGAGCGTGTTATTCCTCTGCTCAACATTGGCCCTGTTCAACAGTGGCGATCAGTTCTTATTCCCTTTCTTTTTGAGATCGACCGCGCAGGCAATATGCTTCCCGTGTGGCTCAAACTGCTTGAGAGAGAGGAACCACATGATTTGCCTACAACGGCAAATCCCGCCGAAACACCAATAGGACGTGCGCGACGGTACGCGATTATGATGCTTGGCAACTATAAAACACAAGATGGTGCTGACCAGAACAAATCCGTAGGTTTCGCGAAGTCGAGTATGAGTGTCGGGACAATTAAGACACCCGAATTTATCAAGACGTTGGGCAAACTTGCTATTGACCCGAACACCTCGCTCTACGCAACACAAGCGTTAGCCAAACAAAATATTTCGCCATCAATCCAGGTACTTGTCACCGCGCTCAAAGATGCACAAGGCTGGGCGAAGGTCGATGTGGTCGAGGCTATCCTGTCACTCAAGCAGACACAATTTCACGAGCTTGTACTAGCAAGTGGGCTTGATCGTGTGCCAGGGCTAGAAAGCTATGTCGCGGTTCCCATCTATCGTACTATCCCGTTAGCAAGCTACCTGCGCGGAGGTAGTGATGTTGCGCCACGCCTTTCAGAGCAAGCGGCACTTGTGATTGGACAGGTATTACAAGATAGTATGATCCTGCCCAAACAAGGAACGAACGAGTTACCACTTATTCTTGAAAACGATTTGCCACCCCTCGCACACGCGCTTTTTGAGGGTGCGCGTCGTAGCCCGACGTGGCAAGCTGCACTTGCCCTGCATCGACTTGGCTTGTTCCTGGGTCGCTATTGGGCAGAAGCATCGCAGGGAACTATCCAAGATGGACGTATTCTTGATACCGTGTATGCGACATCCCCGATGATGAATGAAGTCGAACGTTGGATGAACGGTCCAGGTAGAGATGTGTTGCTCGCCTCACTCACGGATGCCAACGAAGAGGCATTTCCACTCATCGTCAAAACACTTGGCGAACTTAGGGACCCACGCGCTACCTCTATCTTGCTCACACGGCTTGATAATACTCGCGAACTCGTCAGCCGCGAACAAGCTCTGACATTAGCAACTGTCTGTGAGACGCTGGCTCGTCTAGGAGATCGTCGCTCTGTTGCGTCCATGTCTCAACTCTTGAACAGAGTTGTGGATATCAGTAGACGAGGGCAACTCCCCAAACGACGTGATAATCTTGCACCCGGCGACAAAGAAATTCCTGGAAGCATCCTCTATGCCGCTGTCTTACGGGCTAATGGGCAATTTGGTGAGCGTGAAGCGTTGGAAAGTACGCTGAGTGCCACACATGATTTCGATCCGTATGTTCGCACACAGGCTATTGAAGCCTTGAAACGCATAGATGCCAGAGGTGAAGATATACGTAGTCGCGTAGCTGCACGTGAAGCACTCAACGATCCGCGCGATACCGTAGTACGTGCGGCGGCCCAGCTTGTCGTGCAGTATCGAGATAGTGATGCAATCCCTGTCTTGCGGGGTCTCGTCGATGCCCGTAACGACCTCTCACCCACAGCTTATGATACCTTACGTCAACTCGGTGTATAACCTCTTCCTCAAGTAAAAATGGAATACATTGTGTCAGAATCAGCAGAGCTGATTTTGACACAATGTATTCCATTTTTACTTCCATAGACCATTTGTCTCATATATTTTTTCGCACGCGCTATACTGTCTTTATAAGGATAGTTGTGATGTTTAGAGGTTGGTGTGGGAGGGATATCCTTTCATTGCTATACTCTCACCTTTCGTTGTAGAGGGATAGAGGATGACTATGTTGGTGGGGAAAACGCTCGGTGGGTATCGTTTACTTCGTCTCATCGAGAGCGGTGGTATGGGTGACATCTATTTGGCCCAACATACGCGAATTGGACGAAAAGTAGCAATCAAGGTGGTCTGCGGCGATCTGCGTTCGGTTCCCAACACACCGGAGGGAAGACAAGCGGCAGTACGTTTCGAGCGCGAGGCTCAGGCGGTTGCGGAACTAGAACACGAACACATCTTGCCGCTCTATCACTTTGGCGATGAATTGTTGGATGGGGGCAGCATACCCATTACCTATCTTGTGATGCCATACCTCTCTGAGGGGTCGCTGTGGAATTGGTTGCAGCGACGCACACAACAATTTGGCTTTGGCTGGCCCATTTCGGCGGAAGAGGCTGGCTATTACTTGCTCCAAGCCGCGGCATCACTACAATGTGCTCATGATAATGGCATCATTCATCGCGATATCAAGCCAACAAACTTTCTCATTCGCGTCGAGCGGGGAGCACTCAAAGCCGATCAGCCTGCCTATCTCTCGACGATTTTTCCGCATGGGCGTCCACACCTTTTGCTGGCAGATTTTGGATTGGCAGCATTCTATCGTAATGGACGCTCCCTACATCGCTCGGTCGGTACACCACTTTACATGGCACCTGAACAGTTTGATGATCCCTCGTTAGCGACATCAGTCAAAGTTGGACCTGCCGCCGATCAGTATGCACTCGCGGTGATGATGTATCAGCTCATGACAGGTCACGCGGTCTTTGAAGGGAACGCAGCTCAACTTCTACATCATCATCACCATACACCGCCAACACCTCCAAGTGTCTCGAACCCCTTGCTACCCCAGGAACTAGACGACGTATTTTTGCGTGCGCTTGCTAAAAAGCCTGAGCAACGCTACCCGAATATCATTTCATTCGCACACGCATATGATGCAACACTACAAAAAGTGTTACAAACACGACACATACGCGTGCAAGGTCGAAGCGTCGAGACACCGCGCGAACTCTCGAAAGAGACGAAGAAGGTGCTGGCAGCACGCATACAGCAAGGAGCCACGCTCCCGCGTCGGACATTAGGAAACGTCGCAGTACCTGTTCCCATGCCCGCTGCGGCACCAATGCCACACGTGATACAGCCGTTAGCCACCTCTACCCGTGTTGCCACGCTCGAAGAGACACGCATACAAAAACACTCACCGCTTCCACCGGCACGAGACCCCGCGTTCATTCCAACGGTGTCGATGCCTCACGTACAACATAAAGCGGGTATAATGCCCACCTTATCGGAATCGCCAACCCTTGGGATTGTTGTACTTGGGATTGTTTTGCTGCTACTGCTTGTCATTGGCTTGATGATTATGCTGCTGTTCTTGAATCATGGACATTAAGTTGTAGGGACCGATTTATCGCGTCCTCTTGGTGTGTCGATTGCCGACGAGGACGTGATAAATCGGTCCCTACAAATCAAAACAACCTTACGCAGTGGGAGCCACTATCGGCACAAGCGGCAACACTACATGAGATGTATGGTCGGCATCGTGTAATATGGTTTGCTGCGCCACAACCACTTCGCTATCGGTTCCAAAGTCATGGCCCGTGTTGGGATTGCGGTCCCAACGTGGGAAGTTGCTACTGGTGATATCGAGGCGGATACGATGGCCTTGTTTGAAGACGTTGCTCGTCGCCCACAAGTCGATCTCGTACTCGTATGGCTTTCCTGGCTCGATCAACGATGGTTTCTCGCCTTGTGGGAAGTTGCGATAACGCGCACGGATAATACCGTCGGTTAGATTTTGAGCATAACCGTTTGGGTAGACATCGACGAGACGAGCCACGAAGTCGGTATCGGTTGCGCTCGACGTAGCCCAGAGATGGACCGTAATTGGACCCGTTACCTCCGTGTCTTGTGTTAGTTCAGGAGTACTATACACCAGCACATCCTCGCGGCTCTCCGTCTCGCGCTGATTATATGGACCACCTGGAAATTCTGGTGTCATCAGCAGTGCTCCACCGTGTGTGAGTACAGGGTTAGCAGGATCATAGGTGTAGGCATCAGACAAGCCAGATGTGGGCATCTCGGTACTCAACACCCCATCACCGTTCAATGTATTAGCGTGTCCATTGCTATGCAGATAGTAGCGTGTATTCACAGCACGCGCGAGAGGCCATTCTTGCTCATCACGCCAGACATTTGCTCCCATGACGAAGAGTTTGATAGGTGCCTCGTTCAGCATACCTGTGTCGATGCCTTTGAGGAAATGGTCGAACCAGCGTACCTGCAAGCTTACAAAGTCGATTTTCAGATCAATCAGGGCTGCCGATGCGCCAAAACCAAAGTTTAGCTCACCGATAGGATTGGTTACACCACCATGTGTCCACGGCCCAATGAGCAATTTGCTCTGTCGTGCCTCTGGCGTGCTCCCATGATTCCGCATAATGTTAAAATTCTCGATAGTATCTTTCAAGAAGATATCGTACCAGCCACCAGCGTTCAGTGAAGGAGCCGTTACTTGTTCATGTTTACCAAGAATAGTGAGAGGTTCCGCATGTTCGCGATCCATGACGTAATCAACACTCTCGAAAAAGGCATTGCCAACATTATTGCGCTTAATGGGAGCGAACTCCTTCAGAGGCAGAGACCAGTAGCCTTGTGTCCCTAGCGTATCCATGTCTTTGACCAAACCATACAGGGCATAGCCGAGATGACGTGGATCGGTATCGCCATGGAAGCGACGAAATAGTTCGTCAAGTCCCATCATAAGCTGCCAACTTGCGGATATTCCCAGTTCCATTGCACCACCGCGGAACAGGATACCGTTGAAGGGATCGTTCCATGTGATGAATGGCACCATCGCTTTGAGTGCGGGAGGCTGTAAAACCGCTGACGCCCATTGTGTAAAGCCAAAGTATGAGGCACCAAACATGCCAACACTGCCATTGCTGTATGGTAGTTTTGCAGCCCACGCGATTGTATCGACACCATCAGGGGCCTCATTACGCATCGGATTCCACTCGCCCTCGGAAGTCGCACGTCCACGTGTGTCCTGGATAATCACAACATAGCCACGTCGTGCAACTTGCGCCGGGTCCAGTACAGATGCCCCAATCGGCAAGTCTTTGCCATATGGCAAGCGTGTGAGCAGGACAGGCCATTGTCCCTCACCCTGTGGACGATAAATATTAGCTCGCAGCGTCACGCCATCGCGCATCTTCGCTGGCACATCAAAATCTACAGTGATTTCCATTTGCATAGCCATGTGTGAAGTATCTCCTCTTTATGTGAAATCGTATCCATGATGGCATTCAGGCACCATATGAGTATGATACAACGCATGGAAGGGATGGTGCTAGCAATGCTTGACACCCCTTCGTCCCATTCGCTATACTCGCACAAATGGAATATACTTTTATACACATACAGATTTACGAATACAGGTAGGGACTGATTGATTGCGTCCTTATGCGAAATAGACACCAAACGAGGACATGATAATGTAATGCAACAGATTCATCAGGAAATGCCTGTAGGGGTCTAATTCTATTACACCCTCTCAGCGATGAACCATGTTGGAGGAATGTTGAAACGTCTTATCAATCCTGCCAACATTGTAGAATGCCGACAGGGTGTAATAGAATTAGACCCCTACAATTCACATATCCTCATACATTTGTTACATTACATTATCAGTTTCCACCTTTTATGGGATAGAGTGGCAAGTATGACAGAAGAAGAGCAGACGACAGGGGCATACCTTGTAATACAAATGGGGACAGTCGGCAAGCGTGTTGAACTATGGAAAGATAGTACATCAATTGGACGCAGTCGCGAGTGTGATATTTTTCTGGCAGATATCGCCGTTCATCGCAAGCAAGCAAGCATTATTTGGACGATAGCAGGCTATGTATTGCGAGACGATAACGGGAGTAGTGATAGTTTTGTCAATGGACGCGCTGTACAGGAGCAACTTTTGAATAATGGCGATCAGTTGCTCTTTGGCAACAGCAAGATTACGTTTCACGCGAACGAGGGCACAAGGCCGTTTCAACTCCCCATCTCGCGTGGACGTGAATTGCATATTGGCAAGGGTCCCGATATGCATCCACAAGCAAGTGCTCGGTTAGAGCTTATGAGCGGGCATTCAGTGGTCCGCAGCGTTGAACTGTTTAACGACATGACCATTGGACGTAGTAGCGAATGTGATGTGTTCTTGGAGGACCTCGCCGTGAGCCGGATTCATGTAAAAATCAAGGAGCTTCCAACTGGCGAATATGAAGTGGTTGATAATCGTTCCGCGACGGGAACACGTGTTAATGGGCGAGCTATCAAGCGTAGTGTGTTACATGATGGCGATGTTGTACAAATAGGAGCCAGCACATTCACATTCCGTATGTGACACTCCCCTTCGGTTGGAAACCGAGCGGCTTCTTCCACTCCTCTGTAGTCGTCTGTTCTGAGTCTGTGCCTCGTAGAAGCTACTCGGTGAACAAACGTAGTTGAGTAGGAATAGACTGTGATGCTGTTTCCATCGAACAATCACCACAATGGGCGGTGCCATGCCCCCGACAATCTCCATGCCTCTGAACAGCACCACATGATGGATGTTGTTTGTTCTTGGCGTCCTGGGAGATGATCGCACCTGATGATTTCTCATCCTCTTTACGAGAAAGAGTGGGAGGCTTTTCTTGATATCGCTTGACCAGTCGTTGCCCGATGACAAGGCTTGCATTGCGGTCTGCATGATCGCGCTTGCCACACGTCGGACACACCATGAGTGGCGTTCCAACGGTATAGCCTTCTTCAGGCATTCCTTGAGCATAACGGAGAATGGGTACATGGCAACGGGCGCATTCTCGACTCGTATTGCGTGGATTGACTCGACTCGTGACGAGTCCTTCATTCCACGCTTTGTACTTGGCATACGAGAAAATGCGTCCCTTCATCCAGTACGCCCTCTTCATGTTGCCACGCTTGCTATACTTGCCCTTCTCAGGTTTGAGGTTTGCAAGGTGTTCAAAGACAAGAATGCTTGCCCTATGCGCTGTAGCGAACTGGACAATCCGGGTGCTGATACGATGGGCTATCGCTTCATCGACGTTACGAATACGCTTCCATCGCTCTTTGTTGTCCTGTTCCCCTTCGGCTATGATGCCTGTCTTAGAGCGGTTGCGTGCAATGCGTCCTAACTGTTGCTTCCTAAAGCCGTGTATTCGATTGCCACCCTTGAGAAACTTGGTGGCAAGAATCGTACCTTCAACAGTTTGGATGGTGCAGACGGCGAGCATGTTTCCGATGTTAAGGTCTACAGCACAAAGAGCTGTAGCGGTATTGGTTATTTGTGTCGCGATTTTTGACGGTCCCGTAAATATCTTTTCAACAGGGGTATGCAACCACCACGTCGCACCTTTACGAATGAGGGAAGGACTTTCTAACTCAAATCCGTCTTCTTGTTCTCTTCCCAACGTTCGTACTTTGACCCATGCCCAACACGCGCCCATCCAGACTTTTAGCATGATACTTGACTCAGTACGGTCTTTGTACATGCCATTGTAGAAGGACACGCACTTGTTCCATGTGCGCGGTGCAACGGGCGGTCTGTCTCCACATTTCTTGCCTTTGGCCTCTGCTTTGGCTTTCTTGGCTTTCCACTTCTTCAAGTGAGCAAAGAAGGAACGGGCAGAGCCTAGTGCAGTATTTATCGCTGCACGGCGAAACATGGCAGGGATGGAGTCGGCAATCTGTGTGAGAGGAAAAGCAGGGAAAGGATTATCGAGTGTAGCATGAGTCATTTGTTCAAGCGCGGTAAGTGCCTCTTTGTTGGAGAGGTCTATGAGTCCTTCATGGGCGTGAATGACATCAAAGTAGAAAGCAACCACACGATTATACAGCACCTGATTCTCTTGAAACCAGACCGCGTGAGTGGCGTGATACGAGAGCGTGTGTTGTATCGTCTTGGTTGCCTTTGCCACGTGCTACCCTCCTTCTCCTGTTATTTGCCTACGCGACGTTTGATGTAGTCTCTGAGTATCCAGAGAACCAGGTTGTGAAATGAGCGTCCATCTTCTTGTGCAAACTGTTTCAGCACAGTGTACACATCGGCAGGGAAGCGCATATTCATATGTATTTCTTTTCCTGTGTTCATGGTACTAGTGTAGCATATCTGTAGTACCATTTCAAGAGGGAAGTGCGAAAGCCACATACACTTTACCGCCGCCGTTGGAAATGGCACGGCTTGCGGTGGGCTAAAGCCCCTTCTGTCACATACCTAACAAGTGGTTCATTTCCTGGACGCGCTCTGTATACGCATCAACAATGGTACCATCAGGTTGATGCTGTGGAGCTTCATATGCGTGTGTCTCGCGCATGAACTGCTGGACCTCGGCAGGAACATCGTGCAGAGAGGCAGCATTGCCCTGACGGATGAGTGTCGAGGACAGATGACGATACCTGGCATCAAACGGCAACGGATGTACATAGTGGGCAAAGCGTTCATTTTCGGGACGATGTAAGAGTGCGTATAGCTCTTGTTCACCATCGTCGCCACGTGGTGCAACCAGGAGTTCCGCGAGATTGAACAAAGCCACAAGCGATGTGTCACGGTCCTTATAATAGTGCGGGTCGAATATCTGCACGATTTTATCAAAACCAAGCAAAAAGAAGATATGTTGTATCGCTGGAAATGATGCGCGTAAAGCTTGTGCCTGCTCCACATAGAGACCACGATTGAAGAGAATAATGCCTGTATCTTGCAGATATTTGTGCAGAACAGTATCAAGCAAGTTGATACGGTCAAGCCATGTCGGACGCTCCACCTTCTCTTTATCGACGGTACGCTTGCTGATAGCGGTATAAAGATAGGTCGGTTCGTAATTGTAAGCAAACATACGCGCTTGCTGTAAAAGTGCAATGTGTGCATTTGTGGGAGGGTTGAACGAGCCTGGAAACACAATGATGGTCGCTTGAGGAGCAGGAGACCCTGGCACAAGTAAGGCTTGTGGCTCAGTCTCAGGATTCAATTGGTCAAGCAAGGCTTGAATACGTTTCAGCCGTTGGATTGTCTCTTTAGAGAGCTGCATAGATATATTTTACCATATCTTTACTACTGCCTTGCAATTTTCCACGTTTCTCTTGCATAATAATGGCAGCATTCCACCTCTTTTTGTCCACTTTTTATTGGGAGGAGATGTTCTAGTGAGAATTTTCACACCTTTCCGTCAACGGCTTGGGGTAGCCATTGTGCTAGGTCTCGTGCTTAGCTCGGTGTATTTCCTTGGAACAGCCAAAGCCAGTAGCACGCCGTTTGTGTTCTTGCCGAATAGTGCGCCGATTGCGGGTACAGCGGCAAAAGCAATTGGACGACATAACCCTCATGACACGCTCACAGTTGGCGTTGTGTTACCACTGAGTGATACTGCTGGACAACATCGTCTGTTGAAGTCCCTGTATACTCAAGGGAGCAGTACATACCATGCATGGTTAACGCCACAACAGTTCGCCAACCGCTTTGCACCCTCTACGAGTGACAGGACAGCCGTAACAAACTTACTCATGGGTGCAGGTTTGCACGTGTTCGCCTCCTCATCACCGACGTTATTCCTCGCGCAAGGTACGACAACGCAGGTAGAGACAGCGTTTCGCACAACCATCGTTGACTACACTCTGCCCAATGGGCAAACAATCTATGCCAATAGCACAGCTGTATCAGTACCCGCAAGTTTATCAGGGAAGATTGTCGCGGTGCTTGGCCTTTCAAACATTGCGGTCAGCACTTCTCGTAAACTCCCCTCGCGTCAGCAGGGAGGACGTTATGGTGCTGGTCCAAAGGGAACGGGCCTCACTCCCTCACAAATCACAGGCATTTATAACATTGACCCCGTATACAAAGCGTACAACGATACAGGTAAAGGCGAGACAATTGCCCTTTTTGAGCAATCGGCCTATGTCGAGAGCGATATACATACGTATACACAAACATTCGGTTTGCCATACACGCATCTGGTAAACATTCCCGTTCTAGGCGGCACAAAGGACCATAGCGGGGCAAGTGAGACAGAGCTAGATATCGAGCTAGCAGTTGCGGTCGCCCCAAAAGTTGATAAGGTGCTGGTCTATGAGTCGGGGACGACCGACCTTGAGACAGTCGCACAATATCAGCAGATCGCGAACGATAACAAGGCTGATACGATCAGCACAAGCTGGGGTGGCTGTGGTGAATACTACCTTAAATCGCAAGTGACACTGGCGGAAAACCAGATTTTCTTCCAGATGGCGGCACAGGGACAAAGCATGTTCTCAGCAACAGGTGATTATGGAGCATTTGGGGCGTGTCCTAGCTTAAACCTTCCTCCAAAGCAAGCACTCCAGATAGCTGATCCCAACGATACGCCATACATCACTGCGGTCGGTGGCACTTCGTTTGAGACGCCAAGCGGAAAAGTCCTGTTTGATCCAGGGAAGAATCCCCATCCAAGCTACCCCGGCACAAGTAAGGAAAAGGTGTGGATTACCTATCCTTGTTCTTCGCAGAAGTGTGATGGCGGTGGAAGTAGTGGTGGTGTCAGTCGTATCTGGGCCGAGGGTGACTATGCCTATGATAGCAATGGGAATCCATATCCAGGCGTCTACGAAAAAGGCTATAGTCAGACGGGAGCATTTTGTGGTCAGCAGGCTGGTGTATTGTGTCGAGAGAATCCTGATGTCTCGCTTGACGCAGACCCGAACACAGGGTATGCGATCTATTGTACTGACTCTGGAGACTCATCCTGTAAAACTTTTGGACCATGGGTGGGCTATGGCGGAACCTCTTGTGCCTCTCCTGCGTGGGCTGGTATTGCGGCACTCTATGATGTATATCATCATGGACGCCAAGGCTTGTTCAACTACATCGTGTTCCAGTATGACTCGGTTCCAGGCTATGCGCATCAATTCCACGATATTGTTGACTATAACAACGGGTATGATCCCGTTGGTCCTGGCTACGATATGGGAACAGGTATTGGGACGCCGAATGTGTTCAGTTTTGTAGGAGCATAGGTGACGGTGCTTATTCAGAAGCATGACAAGCAGGCGGCTCTCCCAGGAGAGTCACCTGCAAAATTCTCTGACCAACCCGTTATTTTCTTTTCACTCTGCACTTATAACTGTAGTGTTGCTTTGTTAAGCCAACTTTAACGGATAGGTCAGGCTGTGTTAAAAGAAATGTACAGCTAATTTTATAGGTATACTACACATACAAGTAAAAACTTTGTATGTATGTTGTCCATTGTTAGATAACCAAGTTATTCCGTACACTCTCTATAGGTAGCGTTTTTGTAACGGTGCCAACTCTCTGCATTCTCTGTGCCACCCGAATGTCCTACTATTCTTGCGCGTGTCGCGCAGTCTATGCGTCCACAGTGTTACAAAGCGTAATCTCACCATGCCACTTTTTCTTGGCATCAAGATACATACGCGAACACATCTGTGACCCGTTGAGGCAGTCGGAGGTATCTTCATTCATGAGTAAGCAGGAACTATTTGGTAATGCCCCCCGTAGTCGTCGTCGTTTCCTTGAACAGGCTGGTGCGCTTGGCGTTTCCTCGCTTGCGCTGGCATCATTTTTGGAGGCATGTGGTAGCACTTCTACCACATCAACCACCACAGGCAGTAGTAGTGTGAATATGGCGGGTCCAATTGATTTGCAGACATTGATCACGAATGCAAAGAAGGAAGGCAAGCTACAAGCAATCGGTATTCCACCAGAATGGGCGGACTATAAGGACATTCTGGCAGGCTATGCCGCGAAATATGTACCGGTTCAGTATCAGGCTGAAGCAGAATTTTCTTCCGCCCAGGAACTCGAAGTATTCACAAAGTCGAAACAACATGCTCATGGTGATATCGGCGATGTCGGCTTTAAATTTGGTCCTCAAGCCATGCAGCAAGGTCTTGTCACACCGTACAAACATGCGAATTGGGCTGACATCCCCGATAACCTGAAGGACCCCAATGGCAACTGGTGTACCGAGTACTATGGTACACAAGCATTCGTCATCAATACGGACATTGTAAAAAACCCACCAGCATCGTTCAAAGACTTGCTCACGGGTGACTACAAGAACCAGGTTGGTATCGACGGTGATCCACGGCAGGCGAATGATGCTTTCATCGCGGTCTACTCCGCGGCACTTGCCCAGAGTGGGAGCATCAACGACATTCAGCCGGGCATTGATTTCTTCAAGCAATTGAAGCAGAAGGGAAATTTCAGTTCCGCGCGTGCGAATATCGCTAATATGACAAAGGGTGAAGTTGCCATTGGTATCATGTGGGACTACCTCGGACTTGGTTTCCGTGACACGCTCGCTGGCAAACCCAACCTCAAGATTGTTATTCCTTCCGATGGTTCGGTTGCTGGTCCTTACGTCTCTATCGTCAACAAGAGTGCGCCTGATCCTTTTGCCGCACGTCTGTGGATTGAATACCTCTTCTCTGATGAAGCGCAATTGTTCTTCTTAAAGGGGTATGCACATCCAGCACGTTACCAAAAGCTGGTAAGTGATGGCAAAGTGCCAGCAGAGCTTTCAGCGAAACTTCCTGCCGCGGAGCAGTATGCAAATGTCAAGTTCGTCACTGACCTTACTCTGCTTTCAAAGGCTTCGGACACGATGACACAGAACTGGCCTTCCGTGATCGGTCAGTAGTTTTAATAGGAAGATTTCTTGTAGTGGTGGGGGGGGGGGGGGGGGGGGGGGGGTGGGAAGGAGACCAAGAAAAAGAAAAAAAAGAATTTTTTTGTTTTTTTCTCCCCTCCTCCCCCTCCCCCCCACCCCCCCCCCCACTACAAGAAATCTTCCATATCTATTTTCTGTAGGAGGTAGTGGGAAATGGAAATACCTGCGTCGGCTGAAACTTCGGCGGTACGTGCTCCAGCACAAGCGATTACAAGGGCTAGACGAGGATTTCGCTTGAGCTACTCGGTCACCAGTTGGTTAGGGTTGGTCCCATTCTTACTTTTTTGTCTCTTGTTTGAGTTATTGCCCGCACTCATTATCATCCAGGATAGTTTCGTGAGTAGCGATACAGGTGCATTTACGCTCAGCAACTATCAACATCTACTCGCAAGTGCTACTTATCTTCACTCATTTCAAAACAGTATTAGTCTTTCGCTTGTTACAGCACTCGTCGGTGCGATTATCGGCTTTTTCGCGGCTTATGGTGTGTACAACACGCGTGCAAGCTGGCTTAAGAACCTATTGATTGGCTTTTCCAGTATTGCCGCGAACTTTGCTGGTGTGCCACTTGCATTCGCATTTGTATCAACGCTGGGTGTCACCGGACTTGTAACAGTACTCTTACAAAAACTGTTTCACTTTAGCGTCTATGATGCAGGCTTTAGCCTCTACAGCTTCTTCGGGCTTGTACTCGCCTATACCTATTTCCAGTTGCCACTGATGGTTCTCTTGACTGTTCCGGCCTTGAGTGCGCTCAAACCTGAGTGGCGCGAGGCGGCGACGAATCTTGGTGCATCAGATGCAACCTACTGGCGACGTGTAGCACTGCCTGTGCTTATGCCCTCACTCATCGCAGCGACCATGCTGCTGTTCGCGAACTCGCTTGGTGCTTTTGCCACAGCGTTTGCTCTTGCACAAGGAAATATTAATCTCGTGACCATTCAGATCGCGTTCGCAATTGATGGAAATGTGAGCGTCGATACAGGACTGGGCAACGCACTTGCGGTTGGCATGGTCATCGTCTTGTTGCTTGCGGTGACACTCTATACGGCAATGCTTCGTCGTGCAAGCAGATGGCAAGGAAGGTAATAGTATGAGTAGTAGTAGTATACAAAGAAAACAAGCAACACGTTTTACCTTCAGGTGGGATACGCTCTTTCTCGTGCTCTTTGTTCTCTATCTCGTGGTCCCATTAGGAGCGACCCTGATCTTTGGTCTTGCAGGGGGAAATGGTATCAGCTTTAGTAGCTATCAGCAGATATTTGCGGACAAAGACTTCTCGAATACACTCCTAGTATCGCTAGAATTATCGTTGGCCGCGACTATACTCTCGGTAGTGTTAATAACTCCAACGGTATATTGGATGCAGTTACGCTTGCCACAGGCTCGCCCATTACTAGATTTTCTCTCACTCGTTCCATTCGCGGTACCCGCGATTCTGCTTGCACTAGGATTGAACGAGGTGTATGGCAACTCAAATATCTTGATTGATATTCTTTCACTTGGCCTCGTGCCACTACTCAGCAACCAACCGTTCAACATTGTCAGTACACCCCCATTATTGGTCTGTGCCTATGTCGTTGTGTCGTTGCCATTCGTCTACCGTCCGATTGATAATAGTCTGCGTGCTATCAACACGCGCGTCCTTACCGAAGCATCATACAGTTTGGGTGGTGGCTGGTGGCGCACATTTTTAACGATTGTGTTGCCTAACATTCTCCCCGGTGTGGTGAGTGCCGCACTTTTGACCTTCTCGACCGCGATGGGTGAGTTTACACTCTCCTCGCTGTTTGGTATCTATACCTTTCCCATCTACCTGAACCAGGTAGGGCAAAGCGACGCGCATAAAGCTGCATCGCTCTCTATTCTTAGCTTTCTCTTCACACTCGTCTGTGTCCTCATCATTCTCGTCTTCGTTGGACGCAGAGTTGGTGGCAGACAACAAAACATTCAAATCGCAGCCGTGAAATAGGGAAGAAGGTAATAATTATGGCTTTTCTTGAATTAGAGGACATCGCGAAATACTTTGGCTCGACCGCAGCTGTCGAGCATATCAACCTCTCTATCAATCAGGGCGAGTTTCTAACCCTGCTTGGCCCAAGTGGTTGTGGCAAAACCACTATCTTGCGTATGATTGCAGGCTTCGAGATACCAAGTGAGGGTACAATTACACTTGATGGCGACACCATTACGAACCTGCGGGCTAACAGGCGTCCAATGGGTATGGTTTTTCAGTCCTACGCGCTCTTTCCACATCTGACTGCCGCACAAAATGTTGCATTCGGTATGGAAATCAAAAAGTTTTCAAAAGACCGTGTGAAACAGCGTGTTGCCGAGCTACTAGAACTCGTTGGCCTCAGTGAGATGGGTCCACGCTATCCACATCAGCTTTCTGGTGGACAGCAACAACGTATAGCTATTGCACGTGCGCTAGCCGTTGAACCAAAAGTGTTATTGCTCGACGAGCCACTTTCGGCACTCGATGCCAAAGTACGTGTCTCGCTTCGTAATGAGATTCGCCGCATTCAGCAACAACTTAAGATGACTGCGATCTACGTCACGCACGATCAGGAAGAAGCACTGGCGATCTCTGACCGTATCGCGGTGATGGCAAATGGCAAGATTGAGCAACTCGATCAGCCAGAAGAAATTTACAGCAACCCGAACACCGTTTTCGCGGCTACCTTTGTTGGGAATAGCAACCAATTCAACGGAGTCGTTGAGTCTGCGTCTGATGGTATATGCAAGGCTGGAGACTATACAATTTCTACCTCACGTCTTGGGCATCTCCATAACGGTGATCGCGTGCTGATCGTAGTACGTCCAGAAGAAGTCTCACTGTTGCCCGATACGGGTGTCGGAACAGTCCCGAGCACAAACGGGACAGAGCAAGGCAACAACCTCGTTGCAGGCATCATTGAACTGCGTACTTTCCTGGGACCATTCACGCGTTTTCATGTGCTTATCAACGATAGTACCACGCTCACCGCTGATATCCCTAACCATCTATCGAAGAGCTTTGAGGTGGGACACAAGGTACAGCTTTCGTTCTCGCCCGATGACTGTCAGGTCTTACCAATCGACTCACGTGGTCACGAGTTGAGGCAATTGGCAGAAGCCGAGAAAGTGTAACAGAGCAAAAAATGGCATGGCATAAAATGTATGGTCGCATTGCGACCATACATTTTATGCCATGCCATTTTTTGCTTGTATATATGCTTGCCGCGCCTCTTCTGGTCTCCCAAGTTTCATGAGCACATCGCCTTTATTTTTGTAAAAGGCCGATGTTTGAGGTTGAAGCTGAATAGCTTGATTATAGGCCGCAAGTGCCTCATCATAGCGTTTCAGATCGGAGAGTGCATTACCATAGCCATTATGGGCCGAGGCAATAGTAGGGTTCAACCTCAGTGCCTCTTGAAAAGAGGCAAGCGATTCATCATAGCGTTTCATACTAGAGAGGACACTACCTTTTCCCTCATATGCGGATTCAAGAGTGGGATTAAGTTTGATGGCTCGTTCAAAGCAAGGAAGAGCCTCTTCTGACCGATGGAGGTGCCACAATGCCCTTGCTTTTCCACCATAGGCAGAAGCAGTATTTGCACTCAGTTCAATAGACCGATTGTAAGCTACAAGAGCCTCTTCGTAGCGTTGTAATGCATACAACGCATCACCATAAAACTCATATGCAAGAGCCACATTCGGATCGAGTTGTAGTGCCTTCTCAAAAAATGGCAGTGCATCATTTGGACTTCCCGAACGATACAGAGTGCGGCCTATACCGTTATATGATGAGGCTAGATGAGGGTCAAGTTCGACAGCACGTTTATACGCAACGACTGCCTCTTCATCACGAGACAAACGCCGCAAAGCCCAGCCCATACCATCATACGCTTGCGCACATGTAGGATCACGTCGCGTCACTTCCTCATAAGCCACGCGTGCCTCGGCAAAACGTTTCAGGTAGTAAAGCGTACTGGCTTTGCTCAAATAGGCGTCGGTCAGCAGTGGATCAAGAGCAAGGGATTGTTCTTGACATGCCAGAGCTTCATCAAGACGTTTCAGAGAATAGAGCACATTGCCTTTGCCAAAGTATGCCTGCGCGAATTGCGGATCCAGGTCAATCGCTTGTTCGTATGATGCGAGTGCCTCGGCATGACGTTCCATCAAGTACAGCACACTTCCGCGCCCCTCATATGCATCAGCGAACATAGAATCAATCCGTATCGCACGGTCAAATGCATTCAGTGCTTCCATGTAACGTCCTGCGTCAAACAAGGTATTGCCATCATCGACCCATTCTTGCTTTGTCTTATGACTTTTCAAGGCCGAGGTGTGCGGCGTCAGGAGAGCACTGACGAACGAGGCGACATCATGATAGCGATCCTCACGCTTTTTCGACAGTGCCGTAAGAATGGCTCGCTCGATATGTTCTGGGACAGCAGGATTGATTTCAGTCAGTGGGCGTGGCGGTTCATTCTGATGTTTGTTCCATAACGCAATTGGATGGCCCGCGTTGAAGGGCGGTTGACCTGTAAACAATTCATAAGCGATACAAGCCAGCGCGTACTGATCGCTACGACGACTGGCGAAACCCTCAAATTGCTCTGGCGGCATGTAGTGGGGCGAGCCAATCACGTTGACATACTTGGTCTTCTGTGTCTCTAAAAAAACAGCGATACCAAAGTCAGCGATTAACGCCTCATTTTTCGCGTTAAACAGAATATTTTCCGGCTTGAGGTCACGATGCACAATTAATTGTTCATGCACATAGTAGAGTGCCTGCCCAACCTGTGTAAGAATGGTCAATGCCTCTTGTTGTGGCAATGGGCTAGGAAGGTACTGTTGAATGCGCTTACGTAATGAGCCATTGGGCGCAAATTCCGCAATGAAGTAAGGATAGCCGTCATCTATACCGAGGTCATAGATTGACAAAATATTAGGGTGCTTTGATATTTCTAGCAAACGGGCCTCTTGCAAAAAGTTCTCGCGCTCTTGTTGTGAACCGAGATAACTAAGGTGCATCACCTTAATCGCAACGACACGATTGGGCAGATAGATATGCGTGGCACGATAGATACGTCCAAACGAGCCACTATCAAACAAGTCTGTGATGCGGTAGTTGCCAATTTGTTTTCCGACGTAGCCGTCTTCTGTCATTACGTGTGATCCTTGCTCTTATGTAAATGTCGTACAGTGTGTGTACAACATAAGCGATTCGATACAGGGACTATCAGTGCAGCAGTGATACACTCACGCATCCATACATACTAAGACGCAGTGGAGGGAAAAAAATAAACGATGAATACGCATTTGCATGTACGAGTATGGCACGATGTTTCTCAATGCCAAAGTATTATAGCATATAGCGGCGGTTGCTAGGTTTCTATATGAATAAAAAAGAGGGAACGAGTACGACGTGTCGTACTCGTTCCCTCTTTTTACTCTCAACTACCCCTTCATTAACCTTCTCAAGACCGTAGGCAGAATGCCACCGTTCTCGTAGTAGGTTACATCGATGGGGCTATCCAACCTCGCAATCGTTGAGAAGGTGAAGGTTGAACCATCTTCGCGTGTGGCTTTGACGGTCACTTCCTGACGTGGTTTCAAGCCTTGCTCGATTCCTTCGATATCGTAGGTTTCGTGTCCCGTGAGACCGAGCGACTCTTTGCTCTCACCCTGCTTGAATTGCAAGGGCAGAATGCCCATACCGACAAGGTTGCTACGGTGAATGCGCTCAAAGCTTTCGGCAATAGCGGCACGTATACCCAAGAGCAACGGTCCCTTCGCCGCCCAGTCACGAGAGCTACCGGAACCATATTCCTTGCCCGCAATCACAATCAGAGACACACCGTCTTGCTGGTAGCGCACCGATGCATCATACACGGTCGTCTGCTCATTGTCGGGCATGTGAACGGTGTAGTAGCCTTCCTTGTCGGTCAGTTTGTTGCGTAAGCGAATGTTGCCGAAGGTGCCACGTACCATGACTTCGTGATTGCCACGACGCGCTCCATAGGTATTGAAGTCGCGCTTCTGCACACCCTTCTCAAGCAGGTATTTGCCAGCAGGACTGGTAGGCGAGAAATTGCCAGCAGGCGAGATGTGGTCGGTTGTGATGGAGTCGTCAACCATGACCAGGACTCGTGCGCTGTGAATATCTTTTACTGGCTCGATAGTATCAGAAATGTCGTGAAAGAACGGTGGCTCTTGCACATAGGTCGAATTGGTATCCCACTCGAACAATGCACCTGTTGAGTTCGAGAGGGCTTGCCAGTGTTCATCACCCTCAAAGACATGCCCATAGTTTTCCTTGAACATCTCTGCCGAAAGCGAGGAAGCAACCACATCACGTACCTCTTCTTGTGTGGGCCAGAGGTCTTTCAAGTAGACACTATCACCGTTGATGTCAGTACCAACCGGGTCTTTCGTCAGGTCGATATCGACGGTGCCAGCGAGGGCATAGGCCACAACGAGTGGTGGTGATGCCAGGAAGCTTGCGCGTACCTGCGGATGAATGCGTCCCTCAAAGTTTCTGTTGCCACTTAATACAGCAGCAACAACGAGGTCGTTGTTCTCCACAGCTTCCGCGACTGGCTCGGAGAGCGGACCGCTATTACCGATGCAA
>CAXTWV010000053.1:0-2486 GCA_964248005.1 uncultured Ktedonobacteraceae bacterium
CTTGACAGAATCCTTATCCTAATGCGTATGGGTGTAATAGAATTAGACCCCTACATCACATGTCCAACCGCATTATCGGTCCCTACCAAAAAACGTGTTGGTGCCGATATTTGTGTAATAAGGACTATTATCATGCGTGACTATAGCCCAAATTGTATCATGATGTTACCTGCCTATGCTCGTCGCGTTACTACTGATGAGAGCAAGACAAGAAGCAAGAGACGAGTTCTCGTTGCATGAAGTCGGCGAGAGTTCAGAAATATATATCGGTATATCGACCGACAGTTAGTGTAGAATGTAGACCTGTAGGAGGAATCTCGTGAAAATCATGGTGGCGGACGACGACCGTGACATGGTAGACATGCTCAGCTACTGGCTCAAGGGGCACGGCTACGATGTCGTGCGTGCTTTTGATGGGGAACAGGCAGTCAAGCGTTGGCGCGAGACGCTCCCCGATCTAGTGATCCTTGATGTGCAGATGCCGAAGCTTGATGGCTTCGAGGTGTGTCGCCAGATGCGCAGTGAAACAAATTCGATGGTCTTGATCCTCACCGCACATGATCGGGAAGATGATGAGATACGTGGGTTGGAAATGGGTGCGGACGATTATTTGCGGAAACCTTTTAGTCCTCGACAACTCTTAGCGCGTATTAAGGCCGTTATGCGGCGTTCTGGAAGCGCACGTGGCAGCTCAAATTCTTCTTCTGTCACGGTCGGACCCGTGACACTTGATGCCATGCGGCATGAAGTGACGCGCGATGGTGCCAAGGTACGTTTAACACCGACAGAAAGTCGTTTGCTCCACCTTTTGATCACTCATACAGGGCAGGTACTCACCACCGATATGATTATCGAACGCGTCTGGGGATATGACGAGGCGGGCGACTCTGGTTTAGTCAAAACACACATTCGCCACCTGCGTCAAAAGGTCGAACCCGAACCCAATGCACCACAATACATTATGACGGTCCCTGGTGTCGGCTACACCTTTACCACAACCGTTACCATCGAACAATAGTAAGGTGCATAGAGACGGTCAGTTTTCTATCGCTAGTTCGCGATGAGATGACCGCCTCTTAACCATCTTGGATACTTCTTAACCATACCACAACATGCTACCTATCCCCTCTCTTATGAGACACACTGTATACTTACTTGCAAGAACGTGAAACACTATTCTGTAGAGACCGATGATGCTATTGAACTATTTCATTCATATGAATATATCGATTGTAGGGACCGATTCATCGCGTCCTCTTGGCGTCTCCATTGCCAACGAGGACGCGATGAATCGGTCCCTACAGAAGCATCATCGTGTCCAAGCATGGGGCAAGAGTTATGAGTACAAGAAGAAAAGACACAACGGTCAATAGAACCAAACACTACGCATCCCCTGAAGCAATGAGCAATGGTGCTGAGTTAGACATCTGCTCTTGCGCTCCCATCTCATCTTTGTGTCTCCTTTCGACACAAGAGCGGGAAAAAGAAACGCAGGTGTGGAATAACGAAGAAAACGATCAACTTCTTCCCATACCACCCGCGCTGAATACGCTCTTACGTACACATGTGCAATTATTGCTCCCATCCTGCACGTCATTAAGCGTTCTCCTGTTGCACGTCTCGCAACTAGAAGATATTCATATAACACCAGAGACAGAAATCGTGCGCAAACGTAGACGCTATCACCCTGCCGCAAGCGTTGTCGAACAAATAGTCACGAATGTACGTCGTGCGGTACGAACAGAGGATAGTATGTATCTCGATACAGGGAAAGGCGCGGCAATTCTCTTTCCCAGTGTCGATCAACAAGGGGCACACACCATTCTTGAGCGTGTGTATAACAATGTGAACTTGCTCCAGGCCGAAACCATCGTACCACCCTTGACGCACGAAACCGAGATCGTGCTTGGTATTGGCAGCTATCCAGAACAGGGGCGATCACTAGAGCAAGTCCTGGCCAGTGCTGGTCGCGTCATGCATCGTCTGACACTGCGTCCTGCTATCATATCTCATCTTTGGGACGCAATGCCATCGGCGGAAAGTATGCTGTCATTCCGCGATACGTTCGACACAGAAACACAGGACGATGAGAACACGCAACCCGCTTCGTTAGCTCTTCCTTTTGCTACACAAAGCGTGCTTCCAACAACACAAGAGACATCGCCTGTACCATTCTTACGGCTACCAACTGCTGTATCGAAGCGATTGAAAAGCCTCTTGTCGTACTCTGTAGCTACCCAGTTTCGCTGTGTTCCCGTGGGGCGTGACCATAATCGCCTCACCCTCGCAATGGCAGACCCAACAGATACCAACGCCATTTCCGCATTACGTGAGAGTACAGGAATGAGCATTTTTCCTGTTTCTTGTGATAAGGATGCCCTCAATGCGTTACTCGTAGAGCCGTGGTGAAAATAGAAAAAGAGACAGAGGGCGTATATTTCACAAAAACAGCCAAAAAAGACCGAAGTGGAGTTTTTTTTTTAAAA
>CAXTWV010000053.1:2496-19635 GCA_964248005.1 uncultured Ktedonobacteraceae bacterium
AGTGTACTATTTGGGCAGCTTGGCTGCAATAGAAGTCCTCTGTCTCTTTTCCTGTTAAAGAACGAAGCTATCGGCGAGGGGACTACGAACGTTGCCGTTCTCGCGTCGGTCGCCGTTCGTTGTAGGAACGGGCTGTTGACCACCTGTAGTTTGGCGGTTCTGTTGCTGTGAATAGCCGCCGTTATTCTGCTGGGGCTGCTGTGAGTTTTGCAGGCTCTGCAAGCTCTGTAGGGCAGCTTGTGTTTGGGGGTTCATGGGAACAGGCCCACCCTGCTCCGTCATAAGTTGAATAGTTTTGCCTTCGATGACGACGGCAACGCCGATACCACGGCGCAGGTCAGCCAACTGGCGACGCAGCTCACGGTTCTCAGCCTCTAACGCATCCATTAATTTCTTTTGTTCAAGCAGCATCTGAGCGATGCCTTCAAAACCAGCACTGGCAGCACGATCCATTTTGGACTCCTCCCGCATATTACGTGTACTCAATAATTCCAGAACTAAATCTCCAATCACAGCACCACATCCTCCCTACTCACTCCTCGTTCCCAACAATGACACAATGCGATCCCAAATGGCCGCCGCAACATCTGTTTTAGACATTACCGGCAGGTCCTCCATAGGAGCATCTGCGTGAAAGATGAACACCTTGTTAGTGTCCGCCCCAAAGCCGCTATCCGAGCGGCTTACATCATTCGCGATGAGCAGACTCAACTGCTTTTCCACCAGTTTTGTCTGCGCGTTACGTATGATATCGTTGGTCTCGGCTGCGAACCCGACACGCACCAGACGTTTCGTTGTTCGCAAGTTCTCTCGTTGTTCATCAGGTGCATGAGCCAGTTCACTCAGAATATCTGGATTTTGGACCAGATGCAAAGTGAGCGTGCCCGCATCATCGGAACTCTGTTGTGTCTCGCCCTTTTTGATTTTTCGCGCTGCTGGAGCCGCCGGACGATAATCTGCAACTGCGGCACTCATGACAAGTACATCGGCATCCACGATGGCTTCATGGACCGCCTCCCGCATATGCAGTGCCGTATCTACAGCCTGTACCTCGACACCATAGGGTGCTGGAAGCGCGACAGGACCGGAGATGAGCGTGACGCGTGCGCCACGGTCTCTCGCCTCCTCCGCAAGGGCGTACCCCATTTTCCCCGACGAGCGGTTTCCCACGTACCGCACGGGGTCGATTGGCTCTTGTGTTCCCCCTGCCGTTATCACGACATGGCGGCCCGCAAGGTTTCCATTGCGCCCAAGTACCATGCGTATCGCACCCAATAAAACATCCGTCTCCGGTAGCCGACCGGGGCCTACTGCTCCTGACGCGAGACGACCCACAACAGGGCCGACGATATGCACACCTCGCTCTTGTAACAGCGCGAGATTAGCCTGTGTCGCCGGATGGGTATACATGTTGTGATACATCGCGGGAGCCACAAGTAAAGGTGCCTTTGTTGCCAGTGCCACGGCGGTCAGCATATTATCGGCTATACCATGCGCGAGCTTGGCAAGCGTGTTGGCGGTTGCTGGCACAAGTGCAAGTAATTCGGCCCGTTCACCTAGCTCGATATGCATTTCTGCCGCCTGACCGGACGCTTCCCACAAGTCGGTATACGTCGGTCGATGGCTCATCGTGGCAAAGGTAAGCGGACGGATGAAGTCTTCCGCGTGCTCCGTCAAGATAACATCGACAAGCGCACCTGCCTGCTGTAAATGGCTGACAAGTTCTACGGTCTTGTACGATGCAATCCCCCCACAAACACCAACGAGAATACGCCTGTTCTGTAACACGTTTCCCTCTACATAGGACGGTCTTCAATGAGAACACTGTTACAATAACATACGATGATACGAAGCGACAAGCAAGTCGCCAGAAGTACCATTCCTACTCTACTCGTCATATAAAGAAACGCCCTAGAAATGATTTATCGCATATATACTCTCGAATATGAAGATGCTTGGTCTACGGTATAGACAAAAAATTTGAGTTGGGAAACAAGGTTTGAAGGATGCGATCAATGTGATACTGAGTTTGTTCCTCCGAAAGAATGTTTGTTTGAAGTATCTGGTTGGAAAAAGCAAAAAGACCAAAGGGAGCTGCCCCAGCAGTGATGAGGTAGAGCACGAAAGAATGGTTATCGAATTGTTGCAGGTCGCCTAGTTGCTGCACGCGTGGGAGAAGTGGGTTAATGATTTCCTCTAAGGGTTCCGCTTGCTTCATCACATATTCAAGTCGTGTACTCTTCTCTGTTCCCTCATGAAGCAGCAATTGGACGATCTCTGGTGAGCGAGCACAGACCCGAAGGAAGGCTTGCACAATGCGCTGAAGTTGTGCCGATGGTTCGTTTGAGAGTGTGCCATTCGGTTGTGTACCCGCATGAAGGGCATCTGCAAATTCATGAAATGCCTCACTCACCACGGCTTGCCAGACGCCCTCCTTGGAGCCAAAGTGGTGACGAATCAGGCTATGTGTGGTGCCTGCCGCAATCGCAATATCGCGCATGCCTGTAGCCTCAAACCCTTGACGGGCAAAAATGTGGAGTGCTGCAACAAGAATTGTACGTCGTGTGTGCTCAGCTGTTTCGGCTGATTGGCGTCCTCGCATATGTTTTTGCATCGTGTGTGTGTTCACCTCTTGCATGAGTATAACATAGTTGTGGAGAGAAGGGAAAACCCTTCTTTCTCCTAAAAATGATGACTCTATCTATTTCCTCTTGACACAGCGAAATTATGAGTATATACTCTTAATATGAAAGCGATACATCCATGCATCTGTACGAATATGCGACGTGCGGCACATTCTGTTACCCAATTCTATGATAGCCTTCTGGCTCCTAGCGGATTGAAGATCACGCAATTCTTATTGCTGCGTGAACTTCTGCCTCACAGCTCACTTAGCATCACAGAGCTTGCTCAGCTTGTTGAACTGGATCGCACGACGACAGGTAAGAATCTTCAAGTCCTTGCTCGCAGTGGTTTTGTGTCATTCGCGCCAGGAGAGGACCGGCGTGAGAAGGCTGTGCAGGTGACGGAGACTGGGAAACATGCCTTTGCTCTTGCTCTTCCGTTATGGGAGCAAGCACAGAAAGAGGTCACTATAGCTCTGAAACAGGAGCGTCTTGAGCTGCTTACCTCTCTACTTTCTGAAGTGGAAGCTATGAGCAGTTAATTTTTTGCATAATGCGAGTATATACCCTCATTTTGGCGCAGAGTGGAGATGCATTGCTCTTTTACTCTATTACAGGTATATACCCGCAAGTAATGTCTGTTTCTTCTAAGAAACAAGTAGTTCCAAGGAGCATTTTTCCTATGAGTCAAACTATCCTTGTCACAGGCAGTTCGAGTGGCTTCGGGCGTCTCACGGTCGAAACGCTGGCGCGTCAAGGTCATCGTGTCTTTGCTGGCATTCGTGCGAGTACGAGTA
This sequence comes from uncultured Ktedonobacteraceae bacterium, assembly GCA_964248005.1. GTDB lineage: Bacteria > Chloroflexota > Ktedonobacteria > Ktedonobacterales > Ktedonobacteraceae > JBBQVS01. The sequence continues at coordinate 5,918 of CAXTWV010000053.1, forward strand.
GAAATACACACGCAGCCAATGAATTGCATGCCCTTGCTGAGAAAGAACATCTTGCATTACAAGTTGTCGAACTCGATGTGACCAATGATACCTCCGTTCATGAAGCTATCGAACAGGTCGTACAAACGATAGGTCATCTTGATGTTGTGGTCAATAACGCTGGCGTCGCCTATAGTGGTCCTCTCGAAGCGTTTACGCTTGAACAGGTGCAACAGCAATTCGAGACCAATGTCTTTGGGGTCATCCGCGTCAACCGTGCGGCCCTTCCGCATATGCGAGCGCAGGGAAGTGGATTACTGCTTCAGATTGGTTCCGTCGTTGGTCGCCTCGCCTTTCCGTTTGTCGGGTTGTATGGAGCGACGAAGTTCGCCCTGGAAGGGCTTACCGAGTCGTATCGCTATGAGTTAGCGGCATTGGGGATTGACGCGGTGATCGTAGAACCGGGCACCTATCCCACCAACATTTCTGCGAATAACTCTGCACCAGAAGACCAAGAACGCGTCGCTCCCTATGCGACTGTGATGGGTGAGTTTGTCCCTCGCTTCTTTGCTGATCTCATGACGCCGACACCTCCCTCTCCTCAAGAAGTGGCAGACGCAATTGCCGCATTGATTGCTCAACCAGCAGGGACGCGACCACTACGAACGCTTGTTGCAGTCGAAACGCAGCGGAACGCTCCGCAACAGGTGAACCATGCAGCCGAGGAGGCGACACGAGCATATCTGGAGATGCTAGGCGTTACTCATCTGCTTACTCTGTCACCAACATCGAGCACCATGTAACATTCATCAAACAGGAGGAAACATGAAGATTATACGATATGACGAATTTGGCGGTCCTGAGGTCTTGCGCGTCGAAGAGGTGCCCATTCCTCAAGCAGGGCCGGGTCAAGTGCTGGTGCGAGTCGAAGCAGCCGGGCTGAACTTCGCTGATACGATGCAGAGGCGCAATGCCTACCCTCAACCCACTCCACTACCAGCCTACCCTGGCGGAGAGATTGCGGGGACCGTTGAAGCGGTGGGCGAGGGAGTTACTACAGTTGCAGTTGGCAGTAGCGTGATGGCTGTAATCGCCGGTGGAGGCTACGCTGAGTTCGCAGTAGCACCTGCTGAGGCGGTCTTTCCTGTCCCACCCGGTCTTTCCAATTACCAGGCACTCGCATTCCAAATTCAGGGCCTCACTGCATACCTTCTGTTGAAGGAAGCGGCTCACTTGCAGACTGGGAAAAGCGTCCTGGTACATTCAGCCGCTGGAGGTGTAGGCAGTCTGCTCGTGCAGTTGGCAAAAATCCTGGGTGCAGGGCAGGTGATCGCTACAGCCAGCAGCCAGGAGAAGCTTGATCTTGCCCGCTCACTGGGAGCCGACACTACCGTGAACTATACCACTACAGACTGGCCGCAACAGGTCAAGAATGCGAGTAGTGGGACAGGGGTAGATATCGTCCTCGACGCGGTAGGCGGCGACATCTTTCGGCGCAGCTTTGAGTGCCTGGCGTCATTCGGTCACATCATTAACTACGGCAACGCGAGCGGTGAGTCCAGCATCGTAGACGTCGGGCAACTCCTTGTACCCAATCAGTCAGTGAGTGGCTTCTACCTTGGGGCGTATCTCGGATGGCCTGAACTCCTGCAGGAAGCGTATGGAGTCTTGTTCAGCAACACGGCACGCGGGACGCTCACGGTTCATGCTGAGGAGGTGTTTCCATTGGAGCAAGCTGCCGAGGCGCACCGCCGTATCGAGGGTCGTCAGACAACTGGGAAGGTCTTCTTGCAACCTACGAGAGCGCGATAAAGCAGATTTTGGGAAACACGTAGAAGCCTGATTTTCCAATCGATACATAGAGAACAAAGGAATGAACAATGAAAAAAGGTATTCATCCACACTATAGAGAAGCCACCATCGTGGAATTGAAAACACACAGACAGAGAGAAAATGTATGAACCAGAAGACCTTTCTCATTACTGGTGCAACCGGCCAAACCGGACGGCATACGACTGCATTGCTGCTGGCGCGAGGACATCGGGTCCGTGCGCTTGTGCATCGGAAGGATGCGCGTTCAGAAGCCCTGAAAGAGCAGGGCGCGGAAATCATCATCGGCGATCTGCTGAATTTTTCCGATGTACAAACCGCCTTGCAAGGGATGGACGGAGCCTACTTCGTCTTTCCGATTGTCCCAGGCATCGTGCAGGCCACCGCGTTTTTCGCGCAAGCGGCCCGCGAAGCGCAGGTAGACACCATCGTTAATATGTCTCAGCGTCCCGCGCGTCCCGATGCAAAAAGCCATGCCTCCCTCAACCACTGGATTGCGGAGCGTGTCTTCGACTGGTCACGGCTTGGCGTAACCCATCTACGCTCCACCCTCTTTGCGGAATGGCTGCTCTATTTTGCAGCACAGATCAGCACAGACAATGTTTTGAGACTGCCTTTCCACGACAACATGGTTGCGCTGATCGCGGCAGAAGATCAGGCCCATGTGATTGCGGCAATTCTTGTCGAGCCAGAGCCACATCGCGGTTGCATCTACCCACTTTTTGGACCTGTCGAGCTGACATTTCCTGAAATCGTCGCCGAGATGTCTCGGACACTTGGCAGAGAAATACGGTATGAGCCGGTGGAGAGGGAAACCTTCGCACACATGATGCGAGGAGGCGAGCGCGGAGACTATCTCGCTCAGCACATTCTGGAAATCGCGCAGGATTTCCAGAACGGCATTTTTGTAGGCACCAACGACGTTGTTCGCACGGTGGGGCTGCGAAACCCGATGACGATTTCTGAGTTTGTGACGCGTAATGCGGCTGTATTTGAGCAGCATTGAGGAGTTACACGTAGTTGATTTGCCTCTATCTCCGTGTGATGGAAAAGGGAAGAGAATGATACAGAAGAACAACAATCTCTGGATACTCGTGGTAACCATTCTGGGGTCGAGTATGGCATTTCTTGATGGTAGCGTGGTCGGAGTTGCATTACCACGTCTTCAATTGGACCTGGGTGCATCGGCGGCTTCGGTTCAATGGATCGTCGAGTCGTACTCGCTCTTGCTTGGCGCACTCATTCTGGTCGGCGGTTCACTCGGTGATCTCTACGGGCGCAAACGCATCTTTGCCTCTGGAATCATCCTCTTCACGTTGGCCTCAATCTGGTGTGGTCTTGCACCTACTATCACCCAGCTTATCATCGCTCGCTCCATACAGGGTATTGGAGGAGCACTGCTGACGCCGGGAAGCCTCTCGATTCTTCGTGCCTCGATAAGTGCTGACCAGCGCGGCAAGGCTATCGGCACATGGGCAGGCTTTTCAGCGATTGCTCTGGCACTCGGTCCCGTCCTAGGCGGCTGGCTGGTGCAGAACGCATCATGGCGCTGGATATTTTTCCTGAATGTTCCTCTTGCCGTTATCGTCCTGCTTGTCTTGTTTGTGCGCATTCCTGAAAGTCGCAGTGAGGGTGAGCGTTATCGCCTTGACTGGTGGGGGACCATTCTAGTAACCGTTGGTTTGGGAGCAATTGTCTATGGTCTGATTGACGCCAATACACGAAGCATCACCGACCCGATTGTGCAGAGTTGCGTGTTCGGAGGAATTGCGCTGCTCATCGCCTTTGTCTTCGTCGAGAGCAGGATTGCGAATCCAATCCTGCCGCTGACGCTTTTTCGCTCGCGCACTTTTACCGCGACGAACGTATTGACACTGCTGCTCTACGGTGGACTTGGCGGTGCGTTCTACTTTCTCCCTTTCAACCTGATTGGAGCACAAGGGTATCCGGCGACAGAAGCGGGTGCGGCCTTACTGCCCTTCACATTACTCTCCTTTGCCCTTTCGCGCTGGTCAGGTGGTCTGGTCACGCGCTATGGCTCAAAGTTGCCCTTGGTCGTCGGTCCAACCATTGCCGCCGTTGGCTTCGCCCTCTTTGCCGTACCGGGATTGGGGGGAAGCTACTGGCTCACCTACTTTCCAGCAGTCATGGTATTGGGAGTAGGAATGACCATCACCATCGCGCCATTGACGACGACCGTGATGGGGGCCGTCGAAGACCGTTATGCTGGCGCGGCGTCGGGCGTGAATAACGCAGTTGCACGAGTCGCAAGTTTATTGACTATCGCGCTCTTTGGTCTCTTCGTCTCCAGCACCTTCAATGCCACCTTTAGTAACATTCTTAGTACACTCCACCTGACCTCACTTCAGATGCATGCGCTTGAGGGACAACATGGGAAACTGGTTGGGATAGGAATACCAGAGAGCATCCAGGGGACAGCGCGTGTAGCAGTCCACCATGCCATTGCCGAGTCATTTCTGACAGGCTTTCGTGTGGCGATGCTGTTGGGAGCAGGATTGGCCCTCTTAAGCGCACTCTGCTCCCTGTTCTTCATACCGTCACCCAACAAGATTTCATCGCACAGGAGTGAACTGCGTCTTGACGACAGCAGGAATACGCTCACCTCTGCACAGCACGAACAGGAAAACACCGTTGTCAAATTATAAGAGCAGAAATCGAGGGCGATGAAAAGAAAAGATGATGAAATGAGAGGAAAAAAGCATGAAGCAGAGAAAACAGCTCGAAATCCGAGATGCGTATGATAGCGAACAAGAGATCATCCGAGAAGTGACACGAGCAGCTTACGAGGAATATGCGACAGTCATGCCGACCCCATTTTGGGAGGTGTACTGGCAGCACCTGGGAGCGACTCTGGAGGAGAAAGGGTCAGTGGAACGTATCGTTGCGGTGGACACGACAGGTATTGTCGGCAGTGTCCTGCTCTATCCGCCTCTTGCAAATGCCTATAGTGGAGTTGCAGCTAATGCATCTGCACCAGAGGTGCGTTTGTTGGCAGTGTTGCCCAGTGTACGTGGGCAAGGAGTCGGAGCCGCTTTGATGGATGAGTGTGTGCATCGTGCGCGTCACATGGGAGCAAATCTGCTTGGATTACATACGATGGACGTGATGCAAGCAGCCATGCACATGTATGAGCGTATGGGCTTTGTGCATACACCTTCCCTGGATTTTCGTCCCACGGAAGGGGTTCTTGTGAAAGGATACTACCCTCGCCTCGACGACGTTTGATTTTCAGTGTCCAAAGTCTTTTGACATACTCTTTCTATTTCTCTTGACATTTTACTTTCCATACGGGTAATATACAAGAGAGATTGTCCATGTGGACAGCTTATTTGTAAGAGACACTCTTGCAAAGAATGAGTTTTTTGTCAGCGCGATGCTTTTTCAGAAAGGAAAAGGAAGACTCATGGCCGAGTACGAGCGATCAATCACGATCAATGCGACACGCAAGCAAATTGAGGATTTTGTCTCAGATTTTAGTAATCTTCCCAAATATGTCCCTACCATGCATAGTGCCCAGCCTCAGCAGGGCGACCGTGTACGTATTCAAGGTGAGACACCTACTGGACTGAACTACGACGCGGATGGCTATTTCCGTGTCAATGGCAATCGCCTGGAATGGGGGTCTGATGGGGAAAATCAGTATTCGGGTTGGATGGAATTCAAGGGCAATGCCAATGATGCCCCGTCAGAAGTGACCGTTCATCTTTCAGCAACACCACCACCGCAAGCCAAACAAGAAATGTCTAAAGTGTCGGGTAGTGCTGATAATACCATTAACGAAGGTCTCGACAAGTCTTTGCAGTCGATCAAGAATTTACTTGAAGGACATGGCGGCAAGGTCGAGTACTAGTTCTTGAAACAAGGTAGGAGCGATTCCTCGATATCGTTGGCAAGACCTCCATATGAGGATGTTGTACACATCCTCTTGTGAAGTAAGAGGTACAGGCTTGCCAATGATGTCGATTTTTTTGTGCGAAAGGGAAAGAGTGTCGAGCACCTTTTAGAGGGCGTGCGTCTTCTTGCCGAGTGGCTCTATCTGCGACGAGTTCGTCTGCCTCACGAACTTAGGAGTACTCTGCTTTTTCTTGTTATCAATGAAGACCAGGATGACTAGGAGGGCAAGCAAAAGTAGGCCAAGGCCAACAAGAAAGGCAGATATATAGCCTCCGATAAGGGCTTGCTGGTGATCGCTAGATGTATGAGCAGTCACGTCAAGGAGGTGTGTGCGAGCGGCGGATATGGCAGTTAGAGTAGCGATAATGATCGCGGTTCCTATCTGGTTGGTCGTGTTAATGAGTCCTGAAGCAAGACCTTGCTCTTCATTGCTAACTCCAGCAGTGGCGGCAATCAGGGTCGTGTTGAGTAGTATGCCAAAACCAATACCAAACAGTATAATGCCTGGCAGTAGAGTGGTGAGATACGTTCCAACTGATGCAATCCGTGTAAGCACTACCAAACCAAGTGCCATAGCGACGACACCCCCAATGAGCATTGGTTTGAGACCCAGACGACCTGTCATCAAAGCGGTGAACGCCGACGAGAGAATAATAAACAGGACGAGTGGTAGCAAGGCAAGCCCTGTCTGGAAGGGAGAGAACTTCAGGACCTGTTGCATGTACAGGGTCAGCAGAAACAGTGTGGCACCAAAGAGTCCAGGGAAGAGTAGGCTGAGCAGGTTGGCACCCGTGAGAGGGCGAATACGAAAGATGCTGAGCCGAATAAGGGGAACCTCGACCCGTTGCTCCACGAGCACAAAGGCGATGAGTAAAAGTGTACCTAGGGTAAGTGACACTCCCACAACCCACACCTGTACACTCGCTTGGCCCGCTTGAGTCGCTCCATAGACAAGCGACGCAAAGCCAGTGATAATCAACACTACTCCCCCGATATCTATACGCTTGCTCTGCTGAGCTATTGTACTTTCACGCAATAGAAGAGGAGTCAGAATTAGAACGAGGACGCCTACGGGTACGTTGACGAAGAAAACCCAGCGCCATCCTAGAGTACTGGTTAGCAGACCACCGAGGAGCGCACCAACACCGGCCCCCAGTGCCGAGAGTCCTCCGTAGATGCCCAGTGCGCGGTTCCGTTCGGTTCCCTCCGCAAAGAGAGTCACAATCAGGGCTAGAGCGGAGGGAGTGAGCAAGGCACCTCCGACTCCCTGCATCACACGCGCGACAATGAGGAAAAGTTGTGACGGGGCCAGACCACATAGGAACGAGGCGAGCGAAAAGAGTGTTACCCCTATCAGAAAGAGACGGCGACGCCCAAAGAGATCACTGGCTCGGCCCGCGAAGAGCAGAAAACCTCCATAGGTCAGCGCGTAGCCTGTAATGATCCACTGCAAATTTTCTACCGTAAAACTCAGTTCACGCTGTATCGTCGGGAGTGCTACGTTGATAATGGAGCCATCGAGAATCGTCATAAACGTAGCTGAACATAGCAAGACTAAAGAGAACCAGCGATGCGAAGAACGCGATTGCATATCAGAACTATCCTTCCTCTATATGAAACCTTTCGGGGACAAACGCGGGATGTGCAAATGGGCAAAGACGTTTGACTTTCCTCACCCATCGCTAGAAAGGTATAAGTTTTATGCGGCTAAGCCTTGCTTTGACTGAACCAACTCTTCAATAAGATTGACGGCATTTTGAGGCCCATTATGCTGCTGACATTCTTGTTGGAGGGCCAATGAACGCTGCTTATAGTGAGAGTCGTGCAAAAGGGTCTGAACCGCATTCCGTATCTGGGACTCTGAGGGAGTCTGGGTCTTCAGGTAAAGTCCCACGCCGGAGTAGACAACATGGTTGGCGACCTCCGGTTTCTCCTCTGTTGCTCCTGCCACGACCATTGGAACACCGCTCGCAACCGCCATTTGTACTCCGCCATAGCCACCATTCGTCACCATGACATCGACGTGTGGTAAGAGGTAGTAGTGAGGCAGAAATTTCTCCAGGCGCAGATTGTCAGGCCGTGACTCTAGCACAACCTGTTCTAGTGGAATGCCGCCAGTGGTGGCAACCACAAGCACGTCTTCCTTTGCCAGTGCTTGTATAGCCGGAATGAGCAGTTGGACGGGATCACTCGTAACAGTCCCAGCAGTAACATGTATGACAGGTCGTCCACTCTTCAAGTCGTTCCACCATGATGGAGGAGTAAATTCCTCGACGGGAGGACCAAAGAAGGGTCCGACAAAATGTGTCTGTGGATACAAATCGCTGCGGAGATACTCAAACGAAGGAACTGTTCCCATGAGGTAGAGATCAGGTTCCTTGGCGGTACTATCCACTACTCCTTTTTTGATGGCTGGGAGTCCAACCTGTCGCCGCGTCTTCTCGATATATGTTCGTAAGTCGCGCAAGAGGAACTGGTTTGTAACAGTACTAAGCAACGCATTTCGTATATGACCGAGAAACGTATTGTTTGGAGGGATGCCCAGACCTATGGGAGCGGTATCCCTACTCTCGTAGAAGTAGACGGATGTAGCGACGACAGCTAAGGGAATGCCTGTCTTCTCATGGACATAATGAGCACCAAAGGTTGTCTCATCGGCAATCAGAACATCGGCGGGATAGTTTTCCAGGATGCTCATGATATCGTCAACCTCTTTAGGAGCATCGTCAAGAAAGACTGTTTTCCAACTCTCGATGAAGGCATGGAGTCCTGTCAAGCCGACCAGATGAGGAAATGCCTCATCTTTGTTCATTCCACCAAAGTCATACGCCTTTCTCATAGGCTCAAACTGAGCACCGAGAGTTTCTATAGCATTCTGGTAGTAGGCACCGGTGTACCAACGCACCTCATGTCCACGATGAATCAGTTCACGCGCCACCGTCAACAGAGGGTTAAAGTGACCACTGCCAGGGACACTGACAATCAAAACATGCATAGTGTAGGAATTCCTTCTGAATACGTAAGTCCAACAACTCTTCCGAATAAAAGTTCCTATCAAGACTTACACCTACTCGACGCCAGGGGGAGAAACGAAAGGTTACTATCTGTAACCTCTCTTGACAGATTGCTTTCCACTTGTGTAGTATATAGATATGTTGTACGAGTGGACAGTAAAAATCTCTCTGCTAAGAGAAAAGGAGCCTCTGTGAGCGAAGTGTATAGCGTAAGCACGTTAGACGACAGAAACGAGCAGGCCGATGAAGAATACAAACCTCTTCGTCCAGCGATGAATGAGTATGCAGTGTTGAAGCAGTTGATAAAGCAAAAGGGCTTGTTGGAGAAGCAGCCGAAGTATTATACATACAAGATTCTTTCCTCGCTCGGTTTGTTATGTGTTGGAGTAGTGTTCTTGCTGCTTGTTCGCACGTTCTGGCTGCAACTGCTTGATGCGGTGTTTCTGGCCTTTGCCTGTGGACAAGTGGCGTTTGTTTGTCATGATAGCGGACATCGGCAGATTTTCAACGCGATACGAAAAAACGATCTGCTCTTTCTGTTACAGGGGAATTTGCTACTTGGGATGAGTTATGCGTGGTGGCTCGATACACATAATGCACATCACAGTCACCCCAATGAGGTTGATATGGACCCAGATATTTCCATTCCGGCCTTATGTTACTCGGAAGAAGAGGCACAAAGCCGACGCGGATTGTGGCGTTTTCTTACGAAGTATCAAGCCTTTTTCTTTTTTCCATTCACACTGCTGGTGAGCATAGAATTTCAGCGCAGCAGCATTTTCTACCTGATGAAGCATCGTGTGAAGTATTACTGGGTTGAGGTGAGCCTGCTTGTGCTTCACTATGTGCTGTACTTTTGGTTGATCTTCTCGGTGTTCCATCTCTGGCAAGGCATCGCCTTTATCCTGGTTCATCAAGCGTTTCTTGGTTTGTATCTTGGAGCGACCTTCGCGCCGAATCACAAAGGCATGCCACTCGTAGAGAAGAATAGCCCCTTGGACTTTCTGCGCAGACAGGTACTCACCGCCCGCAATGTCACCTCGCATCCCATCATTGACTTTTGCTATGCTGGCTTAAATTATCAGGTCGAGCATCACTTGTTTCCGAGTATGCCACGCAAGAACTTAAAAGAGGCACAGCGCATCATTAAAGCGTACTGTGAGCAGCACTCGATTGTCTACTACGAGACAACAGTGATGCAATCGTACCGCGAAATTCTGTCCTTCTTGCATTCAATTGGTGCCCCATTGCGTTAGAGGCATATCACCTGTATCATGTGGAGAATCCATTGCGGAGCAAGTAGGAGTCGGAAGTAGGCCCAAGTAAGGTGGACAGGATACGGGTGATATGCCGCTCACGCTCTAAGGCACTCAAGATATTCGCCCCGATAAACCATTGACTGAATGCTGCCTGAGCAAAGGGCACTGCTCCCGCCGTCAGTATATAAAAGAAAAACGTGCGATTTTCAAACTGGTGTAAGTAGCCCCTCTCCTTGACGCACTCGAAAAGTGGTGCCATCAGGTCGCTCAACAGTTCCAAATGCTGAAGTAGATACGTCAGACGAGGTCCCTCTGCTGTCTCGAACAACATGAGCCGCACCATGTCAGGATGCTCAGCACTCAGTTCAAGATAAGCGCGGATTGAGTGCTCCAGGCAGAGGACAGGATCACCTTGAAGCTGTGTCGCCTCGATTACGAATGGTTCAAGAACGCGCATATACTCCCCAATGATTTGATCGATGACCGCTTGCCATACCTTTTCTTTTGAGCCGAAGTGATGACGCAGCATTCCATGAGTGGTTCCTGCGGCGGTGGCGATCTCTCGAATCGAGGCAGCTGCAAATCCCTCCTTTGCAAAAATGGGTAATGCTGCTGTGAGAATAGCGCACCGTGTGCGTTCAGCGACCTCTGGTAACTGTCGCCCTGGCAACCGTTTTGGCGGCGATGACACCATCAATGATAAATCCTTTCTTTCCTGCCCAACTCCGAACACTTGACAGTATATCTTATTGTCAGGTATCATTGCTAACATACAATCCAATTGGATTGTATGTTAGCAATGTGCTCTCCAGCACTATGACAGCGATTGGAGACCTCTCATGAGCACTCCGTATCCCTCTGACTTCCTGTGGGGCGCCTCGACTGCCGCCCATCAGGTTGAAGGCAACAACATCAACAGCGATTGGTGGGTGTTTGAGCATCAGCCTGGCGTGCCCATCGCCGAGCCGAGTGGCGATGCCTGCGATAGCTATCATCGCTATCGAGAAGACATTGCCCTCCTAGCGCATCTGGGGCTGAATGCCTACCGTTTCTCCATCGAATGGGCACGCATTGAACCAGCCCCTGGCGAATTCTCGCGTGCCAGTATTGATCACTATCGGCGCATGTGCGCAACCTGTGCGGAATTCCACATCCAACCGCTCATCACCTTTCAGCATATTTCACTACCCGCCTGGGTGGGAGAGCATGGAGGCTGGCTTTGGGACGAGACACCAGAGCGTTTCGCCAATTATGCTAAGGTTGCGGCAGACGCTCTACAAGATCAGCTTAACTATGTCGTGACCATCAATGAACCAGACCTCACCGCCAATGTCGGCTATCGCTTCGGCACCTTCCCTGGTGCGTATGTCAGTGGGGAATCGGGGGATGCTGCTGCTGAGAAGGCAGCTGAGATGCTTCGTCGTGCTCATCACCTCAGTCGGCAGGCGATTCGTGCTGCCGCGCCCAAAGCCAAAGTTGGCTTGGCGCTTGCAATGCAAGAATGGGGTGTGCAGCCGGGCTACGAAGCGGTCCTTGCCGAGATTCAACACCAATGGGAAGGTGACTTCTTTGCCGTAACGAAGGGGGACGATTTCGTCGGCGTCCAGGCGTATACGCGCATCGTAGCAGGTCCTGTGAGCGACCAGTTGCCCGAAGGGTTTGCCGAGTTGATTCCCTTGTTCAACATGTATCCTCCCGGCACCCGTCGCACTTCGATGGGCTATGAATTCCGTCCACAGGCGATTGGTGCGGCGATTCGTCGTGTGAGCGAGCAGACGGGGCTTCCTGTCGTCGTGACGGAAAATGGAGTGCCGACCGATGACGACCGTGAGCGCGTAGAGTACCTTGATGGTGCCCTCGCGTCACTACGCGATTGCCTGACCGATGGCTTAGACGTGCGTGGGTACTTCCATTGGAGCTTGTTCGATAACTTTGAGTGGCATCAAGGCTACCATATGCATTTTGGTTTGGTTGAGGTAGATCGCACAACGTTCGCGCGTAAGCCAAAGCCCAGTGCCACGCACTACGGTCAGTTAGTACGTGCCATTGCTGCGTCTCCAACGAGATAAGCCTGGAATCCTGTAGCAACATCGGCGTAAACTGTTGCATGGTGCAAGTAGCCAATGCGCTGATGGGATACTCGCCGTGACCGCCGTTCCTTGCAAGGAAGTTCCAATGTTGGGCGGTTATGGCGATGAGCGGTGCTACTCGTCGCTGAGCAGGCACCTGGAATGGAAGGAACCGCTATGACAGCAAAGTCGGCTATCGAGACAGCCGTACTCCAATCATCCACGGCAAAGGATCGCCTGAGTATCCGCGAACGCTTCGCCTATGGACTGGGCGATTTCGGCTCTAACATGGTGTGGCAGATGGTGACGACCTTTCTACTCTTTTATTACACAGATGTTGTGGGATTGGCAGCCGCCACCATCGGCATCTTGTTCCTCATCAATCGGTTCTGGGATATCCTCTGGGGCCTGTTCATTGGCTGGCGAGCGGATCAAACACATACTCGCTTTGGTGCATATCGACCGTATCTGCTGTATGGGTCAGTCCCTTTCGCGGTGATATTTGTGCTTGCCTTCTCACTGCCCCCGCTCAGCAGTGCATTGGCTCTGGGGTATGCGTTCGTGTCACTATTCCTCTTAGAGACGGTCTATAATGTTGTGAATGTGCCTTACGCTGCGATGATCACAGTCATTACTGAGAACGAACAAGAGCATGCGAATTTGGCATCGTCACGGTTTTTAGGAACCATCATTGCGACGTTGCTCGTATCGGGTGCGACTCCTGGTATTCTCGCTGGATTCGCCAATCAGCATCAGGCATTCCAGGATGTGACGCTGATCTATGCAGCGATTGCCTTCATCGCGTTTCTACTGTGCTTTCGCTTCACGCGTGAACGCATCACTCTTCAACGCCAGCAACGCCTGCGCTTTGCAGAGGTTGTGCGGGTGCTGCGTGTCAATGGTCCCCTCTTCATCACCGTAATCGCCATTGTCCTGCTCTTTACAGGCTTCACCATACGCAATAGTGCCGCCTTATACTACTTCAAGTATAATCTGGGACATGAAGAACTAGCTGGTCTCTTCTTCGTCGCCTTTTCCCTGCTCGGCATTGTCGGTGCCTTCATCGCGCCTCCCATTGCTAAGCGACTCGATAAGCGTAATACTGCTATTCTCTTCTTGGCGATCTTTGCATTAGGTGGTCTTGTCTGGTATATACTCGGTGATAGTCTCATCGTAGCACTTCTAGGCGCCGCCCTTGGTGGAATAGGGATGGTTGGCACAGCGGTGATGATTATTGCGATGATTCCAGATACGGTAGATTATGCTGAATGGCGGTCAGGACTACGTGCTCCTGGCATTGCAATGGCGATCAACGTATCTTCGACAAAGTTGGCTACGGCTGTTGGAACGGCACTTGTGGGAGGGGGACTGGCTGTCGTGCATTATATGCCCAATGTTCCCCAATCGGCTGTAGCTCTTACAGGCATTCGTGATTTGATGAGCCTGTTCCCAACAATTGGCGCGGTCATAGCGATTGTGGTGATGCTGTTCTACCCTCTGACTCGAACCAAATCCGCGCAGATCGTAGCCGAGTTAGAAGGGAAGCGGAACAACGCAAGAGGTGATCAGGGAGCACTATCTGTTTCTGGATAGCCACTATCCCCGCACATCCTTCTGCTTCAGAAAATAGCCAATAAGACCACCCAGAATCA
>CAXTWV010000054.1:0-19584 GCA_964248005.1 uncultured Ktedonobacteraceae bacterium
ATAATCGGTCCCTACGAAGCTCAAGGCCCTTTAAGTAAGAGGCTAGCTGACTTGTGTTGCCTTGTATTGCTTCTCACGAGGCAGATAGTCGTTCAGTATGATGGAATAGTGTTCTTCCAATCCGTTCCGTAGTGTCTCTTCATCAACCCAATAGGGTCGGCCTTCTATACTGCTCCGCAACTCGCCATCAATAACCTCGGCACGATGCACAATGGTGATGGTACTCATTGCCGCAAAATCAGCCGCGGGTGTCGTATAGCATCCTACAATGCCACCAATGCGCAGGTCCAAGCCTGTCTCTTCCTTGCCTTCACGCCGTGCTGTTTGCTCTGACAGTTCTTTCCATCGCATAAACCCACCTGGGAAGACAAGTGAACCCTCTGGACGTTCCACGATGAGATATTGTCCGTCTTGCTCTACAAGGAGGCAGACGCAGCCAAATGGGGGTAAGTTGCCTTTCAGCAATACGTTGAGCATATTAAAGAAGATGCCAACGCTCTTCTTGAGTGCGCGATAGAACACAGGTAATTCCTCCACCAATTCTATTGAGTATGTCTTACTCTCTTATTATACCCTTTTACGTCATATTACAGAATCTTCACAATCAACGTATCCGCATCATTGCACCTTGTTGGCGTATCATATGAATGGATGAAGGCATAATAATAACCAGAAATGTCATAATAGTAAGATGCTTCTACATACGCGAAAGGATAAATATACAACGTGGCTACTCATCTCTACTTGATACGTCATGGGCAGGCGATTAGTGCTGTCGAGAGGTCTTTGGAAGATACACGGCTTTCCCCATTAGGCATACAACAGGCGGAGCGTCTACGTGACCGCTTAGACGCGACGCAGGAAATTCGTGCGGATGTTCTTATAAGTAGTACTATGAATCGCGCACGCCATACAGCCGAAATTATCGCGCCTGCATTGGGTCTACCAATTATATTCGATGAAGAGATCGAGGAGTGGCGTGATGGCAACTATGAAAACATGACGCAAGAGGAGCGACAGGGACAATTCAAAAAAACGCCTCTATCGGAATGGCCTTATATTCGTATTGCCCCAGGAGCGGAGACATGGGCCGAGTTCAATTTACGTATGGGTACCGCGCTCAATCGTATCACACAGAAATATGATGGAAAAACTATCGTGATTGTGTGTCATGGTGGGATTATTGATGGCTCATTTCAGCTTTTCTTTGGTCTCAGCACCCTACAATTTCCGCATGCATTGCTGGGCGGTACAAGAAACACGTCTGTTACACATTGGCGTAAGGATGCATCTGAGGAATTTGGTATTCCGCCAACATGGTTTTTAGAGAAATATAACGATTCGATGCATCTCTATGACATCAAGTCACCAGTACGTATTCAGTGGAAAGAAATTTCCGCGAAACCTGTGGATACCAATGACAAACCAGAAGTGCCAACCGATGTGTAACAAAAAGCGGCTACCTCAGTGAAGAGATAGCCGCTTTTCGTAGCGTTTTTAAGCGAGATTAGTAGCGGTCGTTGCTACTGTAGTTTGACCGTCGGTCTCTGCTCTGATAATCGCCACGAGCGGGACGCTCACGGGCTTCGTTTACCGTAATGGTTCTGTTGCCCAGGATTGTGCCATTTAAGTGTTCCATGGCGCGTCGTGCATCGTCGTCTGTGGTCATCTCGACAAAGCCGAAGCCTTTGCTACGTCCGGTCTCACGGTCAGTGATGACGCTTGCATTCGCAACGGCACCAGCCTGCTCAAAGAGGCTGATCAAATCTTGCTCGGTTGTTGAATAGGGAAGTCCCCCAACGTAAAGTCTCATATGTGTTGTGCTCCTGTAGACATTCCTCTTGACGCTCGTAGAAACCATTTCTCTCAGAAGCAATTCAATGCGGTATCATGTCTCTCATACTATAGATAACACGCTGGTGAGGTAGTCTATTCCCAGGACGTAAGATAGTATATAACATTGTCATGAGAAACTATTGCAGGAATGAGGAAGAGAAAAATATGTATAAACAGGCTTCGCATCCCTGTGATGCGCTATTACAACAGTGGAGCATAAGACGCGAACTGGCACATTACTATTTCACCAGGTTGCTACGGCTTTCTCCAAGCGATCCTTGTGCAGAGGAACTGCGACAAGAGATAAGCGAAAAGCTGTTTGTGGCACGCATAGCTCTCAAACAGGTAGCGGACCAATTGCAAAGCTGCCAACAAGAATATGATTTGTAGGGACCGATCATTCACAAGAATAAATAATCGTGACAGAACCTACGGACGCCCACAAGGGGCTACCCTACTATACGGATGATCTTGCTATTCGCGCCATGTATAGTAGGGTAGCCCCTTGTAGGCGTCCGTAGGTTTAGTATCATTAACCTCTACAGAATCTGTTAGCGACCACTCTTACTTGCGGCTTGGATACGACGGATAACTGCGTCAACTGTGACAGCGAGTAAGAGAACGGAACCTTCGACAATTTCTCTTACGTCTGTTCCCTGACTACGAAGAGCAAGACCATTTTCCAGGCTACCGATAATGAGCGTGCCTAGCACGATAGCCCAGATAGACCCCTTGCCACCAAAGAGACTTACTCCTCCAATGACAGCAGCAGCGATTGCATCAAGAAGAAGTGTTGGGTCAACTGCGCTTGCTACTGCATTACCATACGAAGCTGCAAGCACACCACCAACGGCAGCGAGCGCGGAACACAGGGCAAATACCGTCATACGAATGAGTACAACGTTGATACCAGCACGCCGCGCTGCTTCCGCATTGCCACCAACCGCATAGATGTATCGGCCATAACGTGTTTTTGTTAGAACGATCCAGAAGATGAGAATTAAACCAAAGAGAATCGCTGCACCATTTGGAACACCTAGATAGAAACCAGGAGTGGGAGCAGGAGTATTTTCAAGAATCGCAACGACTCCTTCGACAATCACCACGACGAGACCGATTTGTAGGCCAATCTGAAGAAAAGACTTAGTTCTGAGTCCGGCACGTTGACGTTGTATGCGCTCCCAGATAAGGGCTGCTGCATAAAGTATCACCGCAAGCGTAGGTAGACCAACGCCGAGAACATCAGGCAAGAAGCTACGCGCACTCCCTGCTATGGAGAGAATGAATGGACTACTGATAATCAGTGTTGCTTGTCCATTTAGAAAGGTCAACAGGAGACCTGAGTAGGCAATAGACGCAGCCAACGTCACGATGAAAGAGGGAATACGTAAAACGGCAATGAAAAAGCCGTTGATTGTTCCAACAAGAGCACCCGCCACTATTGCAATAAGAATAGCTGCAATGGCTGGAATACCGTAGCGTTCAGAAAGCACCCCCATAATAACAGCACAAAACGTACTGACAACTGCAACAGAGAGATCAATTTCACCTAGGAGTAAAACAAAGGTTACAGCTAATGAGTCTACGCCAATCGATGTAATCTCAAGGAGCAAGTTTGATAGATTGCCAGGTGTAAGAAAGAGACCACCAGTTGTGACTTCAAAATAAATTGCTATAACGATAAATGTTAAGAGAACAGGGAGAAAGCCGAGATCGCCACGAAGTAGCTGTCCGAATGACCGCTTTTGTGTGTAAGAAGGTGCCTCCACAGTAGAAGCAGCTACGTTGGTACTGTTGGGGGTAGGATTTTTATCGATTAGTTCGCTCATGATTTATTTTACTCCTTCGGCACCATTAGCATTCGTGTTTGATTGCATCATTCCGCCAAATTCTGCTCCAGTGATGGCTGCTATAACTCTTTCTGGCGTTGTAGTTTTTACATCAAATGTAGCAGCACGTCTACCAAGCCGCATAACGATGACGCGATCAACTACCTCGAACACGTCTGCAAGATTATGAGAGATGACCACAACAGCAAGCCCCTGCTCACGGAGTCGTAGAATGAGATTGAGCACTTGCTTTGTTTGTGCAACGCCAAGTGCCGCTGTCGGTTCGTCGAGTAAGATGAGTTTTGCATTGCGAAGAATAGTTTTTGCAACGGCGATTGATTGACGCTGCCCACCAGAGAGTGCTGCAACGAGGGCGCGTGTCGAGGGAATTTTTACGTCGAGAGTACGCAACACATTGAGTCCCTGCCGCTCCATTTCAATCTCCGATAAGATGCCATAAGGAGTGTGTAGCTCGCGACCCAGGAAGAGATTGCTGATAACATCCAGGTTGTCGCAGAGCGCGAGATCCTGGTAGACTGTTTCAATACCAAGACGTGTCGCAACCTGTGGGCTTGTAATCTTGACAGGTTGTCCCGCGACAAATACTTCGCCGTCATCGGCTGGTCCGACACCGGCAATAGCTTTGATGAGGGTCGATTTACCTGCTCCGTTGTCGCCGACGAGTCCGACAACTTCGCCATCGTAGACCTCAAAATCGACATCGGTGAGGGCGCGTACCGCGCCAAAGCTTTTGTTAATACCGCGCATAAGAAGACGGGGTTGCCTTGTTGGTGGTTGTCCAGGTACCGTGTGTAGCTCTCCACCAACGGAAGGGTTAACGCTTTCTGCCATAAGTCCCTCCGAATGAGTTTACTGCCTTGTAAAATGGTAGTGATTAGAAAACGAGGATGGAATACGCGTAGTATACCATCCTCTCATAGTAAGAACAAGCAGAGAAGTGTCTATCGCTTTATGCAACAAACGCTCTCTTTGAAACTAGCAGACACCATCGGTGCCAGCAGGAATACCTGTGCAGACATCAGACTTGGTAACGAAACCATCGGCGATAACCGTCGAGGCAATGTTCGTCTTGTCAACTGCGACAGGGGTTTCGAGGATCGAAGGAATAGATGCTGATCCTTTAGGATTCTTCACGGTTATGCCATTTGTCAACGAAGAGGTGTCTGTACCAGCAGAGATGGCCTTCACGAGACTAATCGCAGCATCGGCCTCCTTGCTGATCGCCTTGTAGACGGTCATGGCCTGATCGCCTGCAAGAATGTTGTGGATGCCTGCAACTGTGGCATCTTGTCCAGTGACGAGTACTTTGCCATTTAACTGCTTGGTCTTGAGAGCAGCGATGACCGAGTTCGCCATACCGTCATTAGCGACATACGCAACGCCAACCTTGCCCTGACTTGCGGTAAGAGCACCGTTCATCTCAGTACGAGCGGTATCATTGTCCCAGTTAGGTGTGTATGTCTCGTACACCTTTTTAAGAGCATTAGAACTGATCAATGGATCAATCGCGGTGTGAGCACCATCATGGAACAAAATCGCGTTGTTGTCCGTTTGCGCTCCGTCGATCATGATAAGGTTGTTGCTGGTCTTTGTGTAGTCCTTGTAGTGATCGGCGACATATTGACCCTGGAGCTGTCCGACCTTCATGTTGTCAAATGAGACATAGTAGTTGAGGTCATCGGAAAAAATCAAGCGGTCATAGGCGATAACGGGGACGTTCTTTGCTTTTGCCTGTGTTACGATAGCAGCAGCGGCAGCACTATCAGAAGCTGCCACAACCAGGATACAGTCGCCTTTTGTCAGGTCTGCCTGTGCCTGCGTCTGTTGCACAGAAGCAACGCCACCAGCGTTATTATAGTCTACTGTAGCACCAGACCCAAGAGCGGTTTGGATACCCTGGGTCAAGAGTGGCTTGTCTTTGCTATCCCAGCGAGCAGACGATGCTGTCTCTGGCAGGAGAACGCCAACTTTTTTACAGCCCTGTCCTGGTTTGGTTGAGGCGGTCGTGGTGCCTCCACCAGTTGTTGTACCAGTCGTGCTACTAGTGCTATTGCCGCAGGCGGCAAGCATAATGGAGATAAGGATAACTCCGAATAGTGCGCTCAATTGCTTGTAACTAAATAGTTTCATCGTTGAATCTGTCCTTCCGATTTTGCCGTGCTTCGGCACTACATGCTTGAAACTGTAACACCACGTTACGGTCTCTTTGTACACAACATTGTTTCCGTCTTCCTATGTACTTCTCTTCGATGGTTGCTCCTTCCCGACATGGAGTACTGTATGGCTTGTTCATCTTTCCTAGACGGTTGCCAGAACGCGCCCGCTTTCTACTTCAGGAGTAGTGGCGGCCTCTTCACGTGCTACAAGCACGCGTTCCCATGCCTTAAAAAATGGATAATATAGTAGAGCGGAGACAGCGAGATCAAAGAACTGCAAGATGCTTCCTCGAATATCTCCTCCTGTTGCCAGGAAGCCGCTGATTCCGATGGGGACGGTAAAGGGTTGTATCACGATTGGCACATGCACCCAATTAAGGGCAAACACTGTATAGTTAATCGTGACGATAAGTACAGGTACACACACAAATGGAATCATCATGATTGGGTTCAGCACCATAGGGACACCAAAGGTGACAGGTTCGTTGATATTAAATATCGCTGGACCAAGTGCCACTTTACCAACCGTGCGTAACTGTGTTGAACGTGAGCGTAACATATATATCACCAGGGGCCATGTCGCACCAGAGCCGCCGAGATGAGCGAAAATATGAAAGAACGGTTCCGTGACGATGCCGTGTCCACCCGTTGCGTTTGCCGCCAACGTGGTAAACCAGAAGGGTGCCGCGATAGCTGTCACGACATTCATACCATGAATACCCACCGACCAGAGCAACATCATCAAGATGATTTCAAGCAATGCGGCAGGATAACTATCCTGCACGACGACCAAAGGTTGAAAAAGGTTCATGAGTAGAATGGGTAATGTCAATTGCTGGATAACCTGCTTGTGTGTCGTCGAGTCCATTACTCCATATGTATGTGAGCTGATAAACCATTCAAGTGCCCATACTGCTGTTAACAGTAAAAGTGTCGGTACGAGAGCCTCGAACGCACGTTTGACGTTTGGTGGCACAGTCTTCGGTAGGTTGATGGTAAAGCGTGAACCACGAAAGCGGCGCATGACCTCTGTCGCGAGAATACCCATCAAAATAGCGACAAGTAGTCCTTGCCCACCAAGATAGGGCAATATCTCACCAAGTGGCATTGTTGTGAGATCGCGAATCGGCACACTTGCTACCAGGAACAAGACCATCGCCACGATGCCGGGTTGTACTGGCTCTGTGCGGCGATATTGTGCCAGGCTGTAGGCGACACCAAACGCGAGAAAGAGTGCCATGAGTCCGAACGAAAGCTGAAATGGTACCAGAATGGCGTTCTCATATGGCTTCAAAAATGTTTGCAACGCTGGAATAGGTGGATTCGCAAGAATAAGGAAGAGACTACCCGCGATAATCAGTGGTAGCGTAAAAATAATGAAGGCATCCCGGATGGCTTGCAAATAAATGTTGCTGGCAAGCATACCAAGCGGCGGCACAAGATAGCGTTCAAATAGATCGCTCGTGTACTCTATAAAGCCGATGTGGTCTTGTCCTTCATGTTGCTGATTGCTCACGTTGCCGTTTTCCCTTTTCGGGGCGTTGCGAGAAGGCGTTGTACCTGCTCTAAGACCGCCTGTCCATTCATCGTTGCATAGTGAAAAGGTTCGATCATGGCGACTGGCTTATCTACGGATGTTGCCAGTTGCTCAATACTTTTGCGCAAATGTCGAATCTGTGGCGCGATAAGCACGACATCACATGTTTCGACTTTCGCCGCATACTCGCCTGCACTCAACGCTTCGACGGTAAGCTCGTACTTACTCTCTTGCGCCGCGGTAAGCATACTTTCCACCAGTAAACTGGTAGACATGCCCCAACTACAGACAATCAATACGCGTATCATGGCACCTCGTTCCAGTGTTTTTGTGTTTCGCGCTGTGTGTTCGTCTTGATGCCATGTAACACACTACACAGAATATGAGAGCTATCGGGTCTGTTACTCTATATAGCAAGAACCATGCCAATTAGTGTGTAGCACAGATAACACACTAGACAAGTACATGCAACAGTAAGTTTTTGGTGCCATAATTATGTCGATGAACAAATGAAGGGATACGTCGAATGTAGGGGTCTAATTCTATTACACCCTCGTGGCAATTGATTCTGTCCAAGGACATGAGAAACATTTCACCATTCCTGCCAACATGTCAATTGCCACGAGGGTGCAATAGAATTAGACCCCTACGGCATTGCATATCCTCTGTAACTAACCAATCTCTTCCCCAAAAAAGATATCGATCTGCCGTAAGATACCAACAATATTATAGGCTTCCTCGTCAGGTAGAGGACGCGCCACCTGTGAACTCAGTATTTGTAACGCGTGACGACAGATGCTGAGTTCGCGTGGAAATTGCTGCTCTACCTGTATGCGTACTTTGTCGCTTACAAGGATGCCTTTGTGCTGTATGCCGCGCTCAAGCACACAGGCGATGTGAAGAATAAAACCTGCTAATACCTCGATCTCGAACGTTTCACCTACTTCGACCTCGATCAGTTCAATCATGCGTTCAATAAGTGGCACCGCTCTTGTGGGATTAAGAAACAAGAGACGTTGACTTAATGTGTAGGTGATTTCGCGAATTAAATCTGTGCGTTGCGTGAAGATTGGTGTCGCGACCTGTGGCAACACTGAACGTTGTAGCACGACTGGATCAATGAGTGTACCACCTAAGAGTGTGCGCAGGCGTGCGATACCATCACCAAAGAGAATCTCTGTCAGTGAGAGAAAGGGATAGTTTTCCAGATGTGGATTGATGGTACCAACGATGGCGACGATCTGGCGGTTGCCGACTAAACGTTGTATCTCGTCTTCGGTTTTGCCCGAAAGGTTGATGTCCATGCAAATAATTTCTACGTTCTGCCTATACAGATCGGGAAGTCGTTCCTCCATCAGTTCCGCGAGTTTTGTAGCACTGCCAAAGCCTGTGAGACACACGGAAAGTATTACGCGTGACGAGTGAGCAATCTGTGTTGGTGTCTCTTCGGAAAACGTGTGCATGATGCTAGAGGGTGCTATTGTTGCCTCTGCTGTGACCTGTGAGAGACTTGCTACCAACTGTTCGAGCGTGATGTGTTTCGCACGTTGTCCTCTGCGTACTGCCTCGACCGCGAGTGGTGTACTCACATCGGCAAGCGTGCGAACCTGTATGCCAGTGCGTTGTGCTACCAATTCGCCAAGCGAAAGCAGAGAGGCAAAATCGACGAGTAAGAGGACGCCACTCCCTGAATCTGCTAACTCCACCTGTTGTGCGACCTGCGTCACAATTTCTTCGGGCGACTGTTCCAGGGTAAGCTCTACAAAAGAGACCGCATTGACACCGACAAGCGTGTTTGCCAGTTCTGCCAGTCCCTGTGCAACACCATGTCCATGAACCGCGACGACAACTCCTATCGTTGCCTCCTCGCTACTTAATAGCGCATCAGCATTCGCCAGTAGAACAGTCAATACGTCCGTCTCGCTTTCAGGTAAGGAGACACCTAGCTGCGAGCGTACACGCAACAAGGCCATTTGCGCGACCTCATACTCTATTGGATAGGTGTGGCGCATAGCTTGCAGCGCAGGCATCACCAGATGATGCCCTTGCGCGATGTGTTCTAATGCGCTCATCAAATGGAGCGTGAGCACCAGCGAAAGCTTTTCGGGAAATGTGCGTCCTAACTGCTCTTCTGCATACTGAATAATAGTATGGCTAACCGTCATAATATGTTCATTGACAAGGTGTGAGACCGTTTCGGGTTGCTCATGAGAGGGCGTATTGACGGTATCAGCGAAACGCTGAAAGTAGTGTTGAATGTCAAGGTGCAATAACTGGTTTATCTCTTGCTCAGAGAGGCCGCCAGTACGAAGTGCATTCAGGTCGCTACTGATGGTATCGTAGAGATCATGCGCTGACTCTGGAATACGCTCAAGGCTCAGACCAGTTGGTGTGAAACTATGCGTTGCATCGAGGATATGCAACAATGGCTCTAACGCACGATGCATTTCCGCGGTTCGCAACAAGCCATGCCGTACATGCTCTGGCAATGTCTCTGTCGAAACATTGAGTTCGGGCAGGTTTTTTGTGCGATAGTCCAGGTAGGCACGGGCGCAGATGAGTTGTACATCGGTGCGCAGTTGTCCAATATTTCCTACGCAATCATAGAGCAAAAGCGCACGCAAGACTTGTGGCGCGACATTGATAGAGACGCCGATACTGCTACACTCTGTGGTGAAAAAGGCACGGATGAGTTCGTAACGTTCCGTCATTGTGCGCTCTTGTAGCCCTGGCAGGGTAATCGTCATGGGGATACGGCGGCGAAATGTTGGCAACAAACTCGTTGTCGGGTCTTCTGTTGTCGCTGCCAGCAGGAGCAGTGATGCCTGTCGTTCGCGTGTATCTCCCATGCGTCGGAAACGTTCGCGGTCCATCAGATAAAAGAGCATCTCCTGACCCTCTGGTGGTAAGCGATGCACCTCGTCTAAGAAGAGGATGCCACGATGAGCCTGCTCGACCAAGCCTTCACGGTCATGCTCTGCTCCTGTGTACGCGCCACGCACAACACCAAACAGGTGAGCCATCAGCAGTTGTGGATTACCTGCATAGTCAGCACAGTTAAAGCTAATAAATGGTGCGTCAGGTGCTAATGCTTGTTGCTCCAACGCGAAGGCATGCATGAGGCGTGCCAACGTTGTTTTGCCCACACCACTGGGGCCGTGTAAGAGTGTATGGAGTCCTCGTGGTGGATAGAGTATAGCCGCTTTCGCTTGCTGAATGGCAACTTTGAGTCCCTCGTTATTACCGATCAAGGTGTCAAAACTTGTGACAAAGGCTCCCGTAGAGATAGATGCAGCAATCGTAGTAGGTTTTTGCGTGGCTTGTACAGAGGAGGTGGGAGACGTAGTTGACGATGCTGATTTACGAGTTTGTGCAGTGTTTTGCACAGAACTACTAGCAAGCGATGCGACAGTCTCTTCTACGGCTGTTTTCATTGTAAATAATACGGGGCGACCAGGGAAACGCTCTATCACGCCTTCTTGAGCTAGCTGATTGAGGTCACGGCTCGCGTTCGTGCGGTCTATTGTTGCCTGTTCCGCGACCTCTTCGGCACTAAAGCCAGTGTGACGACGTAACAAAAAAGCTGTATTTTGTTGCGCAGGTTGTTCACATAAAAAGCGAAGTGCTTCCAAAACGCGATTCTTACGCTGCACGAAACGATCCCTTTCACGGTGGGCCGTGCGAGGTTCGCCCACATCTTTGTAGTATTTCGGTGTAGAGGAGGGAAGCTATCAACAGCGTCGGTGATATTGCATACTACTCTTCTCTAATACTACGTCATGTGTTGGTACAATTTCACAATGAAAAAGGTGGTAAAATCATGACGAGAGTATTTCCTGGATAAATTGCTCATGTAGGCAGAGAGGAGTTTGTTGTATGAGTGACACTACTGATAGCGTCGCCCTACGCTATCATACGAGAACGAATCACTCGGTGCAAAGTGTCGGAGAAAACTTGTACCGGATGGATAGCGATAATCGTCCACTGCCCTATAAAATCTATTCATCGCTCGAACCACTTGTCCTGCCACATAGTTTTGTCCCCTCTACCATGTCTGCGCTCGATGCTATCGCGTCGTCAATCATTCCTTCTAAAGAAGAGCTTATGCCAGATCGAGAGTTGCTTGCGCGTTTGTGTTTTTTCGCCAATGGCGTGACGAAACGGTTTCATCTTCAATCAGGTCAAGAACACGCATTAAGAGCCGCAGCTTGTACCGGTGCGCTTTTTCATATTGAGTTGTATATTGTGTGTGGCGATGTGCCAGGACTTGCGGCAGGCATCTATCACTTTGGGGCACATGATACGAGTTTTAGACAGTTGCGTGCAGGTGATTTTCGTCAGGTGCTCATCGAGGCGACAGGGAATGAACAAGCAATAGTCGAGGCTCCTGCTATCATTATTTGTACCAGTACATTTTGGCGAAATGCCTATAAATATCAAGCGAGAGCATATCGCCATACATTCTGGGATACTGGCACTATCCTGGCAAATTTCCTGTCTGAGTCTGCATCTATAGAGATACCTGCCAAGATTATTCTAGGCTTTGTGGACAAGCAAGTAAATGCACTCCTCGACGTGAACGCACAAAAAGAAGCGGCTGTGTCGCTCATAGCAGTAGGTCATACAAGCAAAAGACCGACTGAGGCTCCTCCCGTAACACCGTTACACCTGCCCACAGTCAGGATTTCGACACGCGAACAGTTGTTTCCGCTTATTCATACAATACATACTGCATCCTCGCTTACATTGGGAAGTGAGGTTGCTGCATGGCGGAGTTTACCAGAACAACGAATTCTTGAAACTCCTGCTCAACCGCTCCTGCCGCTCATACCTCTCGCATCTACGCAATTACCCGAAGACTCAATCGAGGCCGTAATCAAGAGAAGAGGTTCTACACGTCACTTTACCGGAGACGCCATCTCGTTTGAGCAACTTTCGACGATGCTTACGCGATCTATGCACAGTATTCTTGCTGATTGTATGGAGCCAGTGGAAAGACCGATAAACGATCTCTACCTGATTGCGAATGCTGTGAATGGGCTTGAGGCTGGCACCTACGTCTTGCATCGAGAGCAACAAGCTCTTGAGCTTCTCAAGAAGGGGGATATGAGGGAGACAGCTTTTCATCTCGCACTCGATCAAAATTTGGGGAGCGATGCCGCCGTTAACATCTACTTTCTGGCTGACTTAGAGCCAGTGTTAGCACGATTCGGAGACCGAGGGTATCGCGTGGCACAATTGGAAGCATCTATTCTCGCGGGTAAGCTCTATCTAGCTGCATACGCTTTAGGTCTGGGAGCGACAGGGTTGACGTTCTTTGACGATGAAGTCACAGCCTTTTTCTCACCTCATAGTGCAGGGAAAAGCGTGATGTTTTTGATTGCTCTTGGAAAGCCATTGAAGAAAAGTAAACAGTAGTGTATAGAGTTGAAAATAGGAAAGAGGATTCATAACATGGCAATGCAATATGGCATTATTGTTCCACAGGGATGGCGCATGGACCTTGTAGGGATCGCCGATCCTGTTGAAGCATATGAGACGATGACACGTGTGGCGCAAGAGGCTGAGGCACTAGATTTTCATTCAATCTGGCTCTTTGACCATTTTCATACAGTGCCAGTGCCTACACAAGAGGTTACATTCGAGTGTTGGACGAGTACCGCTGCCCTTGCACGCGATACAAAGCGGGTGCGTATTGGACAGATGGTCACGTGTAACGGCTATCGCAATCCAGCACTGATGGCAAAGATGGCATCGACCGTCGATGTACTGTCACATGGTCGCCTCGATTTCGGTATAGGTGCAGGCTGGTATGAGCATGAATATCGCGCTTACGGCTATGAATATCCCGATGCGCCCGAACGCTTGCGTTACTTACGTGAGGCCGTGCAAGTTTTTCTAGCAATGTGGACTCAGGATGAGGCCGTGTTTGATGGCAAATACTATCAGGTGCATGGTGCCATCAACTCACCAAAAGGAGCGCAAAAGCCACACATTCCTCTTTTAATTGGTGGTTCAGGTGAGCAAGTCACGCTCAAACTGGTCGCGCAGTATGGCGACGCTTGTAATATCTCGAATGCTGATATTCCTGTGCTTGAACATAAATTTGCTGTCCTGAAAGAGCATTGTGATGCGATTGGGCGCGATTATAACAGCATCAAACGCACGTTACTTATCAACTGCACGATTGGTGAGACAGAGGAAGAGGCGTTAGAGAAATTGCCCCTATCCTCACGTAACCAACTGGATACCTTACGTCTACAGTCGCTCTTCGGTACACCCGCCATGATTCGGGAACGCCTCGCTGAATATGAAGAGGCGGGTGTACAGGAGGTGATTATCTGGTTTGCAGATGCTGCTCACCTACAATCTGTGCGCCTTTTTGCGGAGCAGTGTATGAGGTAAGTCGCTATCTTCTAGCGTCTCAACGCCAGTCAATCAGCAGGGAGACCCTTGCGGTCTCCCTGCTGACTTGACAGAGTGTTACGTAATCTTCTATCATACCTGCAATGAGAAATATCCCTATTGTCAGGAAGACGTAGAGTGATACATAACTATTTCTCATAAAACATGCACGTGCAGACCGTCCTTTGAGACCTTGCACCCTGCTTATTGTTACATAGAGAAAGGAAAGCTGTTTCTCCCACTGTATTGATATATTTCGATACACCGTCGTCACTGGTCTCTCAAAGTGAATGTCATGCAATGCTCAACGTAA
Organism: uncultured Ktedonobacteraceae bacterium; assembly: GCA_964248005.1. Classification (GTDB taxonomy): domain Bacteria; phylum Chloroflexota; class Ktedonobacteria; order Ktedonobacterales; family Ktedonobacteraceae; genus JBBQVS01. The sequence continues at coordinate 14,098 of CAXTWV010000054.1, forward strand.
GGTACATATGTATTTGGAGGTACAATTACATGGCAACAGCCTCTGGTAGTGACGCAAACACAAACGACGTTTTACGGTCCGAGCGTATCGCGGGCGGTATTCTTCCCAAAGTATTGAACTCCTTCGATATGGTCGCTATTTTTGTCGCAATCGTCCTTTTCATCAGTAACTCGGCTGGTGTTGCAGCAGGGGCTGGGGCATCGGCATACTCGTACTGGATTCTCGGATTTCTTACCTTCCTCATTCCGGGTGCTATTGTTACTGGTCAGCTTGGTCTCATGTTTCCCGGCGAAGGTTCTATTTACGTCTGGACAAACAAAGCATTTGGGCCATTCATGGGCTTCTTCGCAGGTTTTTGTTCCTGGTGGCCCGGTGTACTTGTCATGATAGCCACTGGTGATGCTGTAGTTTCACTCATTCAGCAGTTTAATAGCAGTTGGCTCGGTGATCCATGGCAGCAAGGTTTGGTAATTATCCTTGTGATTGCCTTCTCATTTTTCATTTCCATCTTGCGCTTCCGCGTGACACAAAATTTCGTGAACGTAGTTTTTGTAGCTTATGGTGGAGCAATCTTGCTAATTGGTATTGCTGGTCTGCTTGCATTCTTTGGTGGACATGCAGCCAAGGTGGACTACTCACCGCATAACTGGTCACCTAGCATTGCTACGTATACCTTCTATGGCACTGTTATTCTGGCATTACTGGGTGTTGAAGTGCCTCTCAATATGGGTGTTGAGATTACTAACACACGCTCCATTACACGCTATCTCCTCTGGGGTGCGGCTGTCGTCATCGTAGCATACCTTATCGGCACCTTTGGAGTAATGATGGCTGTGCCTGTAAAAGATCAGGGTAGCCCCGCAGCGATTTCAGAGGCTGTCCAGCGCGGTTTTGGTGCTGCAGGTCCGTTCCTCGGTATTGTCGTAAACTTCATTTTCATTGGCTTCTTCCTTTTTAACACTGCTGTGTACAACTATTCATTTGGGCGTTTGCTCTTTGTCTCAGGACTCGATCAGCGTCTACCAGCAGTGATTAGTAAAGTCAATGCTAATAAAGTACCGTGGGTTGCTATGCTGGTCCAAACAGTCATTGCAGCGTTCTTTACTGCTTTGGCCTTCATTATCGTTCCTTACGCTATCAAAACAGGTTTCACGGCCGTGAACTTATCGACAGACATTTATTGGATACTCCAGGCAGCGGTAACAGTGATTTGGTGTGTATCAATGGTGATTCTGTTCGTTGACGTGATTATCATTCGTAGCAAGTATCGCGAAACCTTCTCGCGCATTCAGCTTGCTCCCGACTGGGTGTTTTACTTGTGTGCGGTCATAGGAGCACTTGCAAGTGCTTTTGGTGTGTTTGTGATTTTCACGGGTCCCTGGACTTCCACAGGAGACATATCTTTGTCACAATGGCAACTCCTAATTAGTGGCATTGCACTTGTTTCACTGATCATTGGGGCGGTACTCTTCTTTGTGGGACAGAGTGCAGTGAAGAGGAAGCAATTGAGTGATGAGGAACTTATTGCTCAAGTAACACAGTAGTACTGTACATCGTATAACATAAAAAGCTGGAGGCACACAATTATGTGCCTCCAGCTTTTTATGTTATGAATACTACATCTTATAGCTGTTTTCTGTGCTTTGCCAGCTCGCCTCGTTAGTAGCAAGGATACTGCCAATCGCGGCGATAGTGATGCATACGACGGTTACGCCACCCACGATGTAGAACCAGTACGTGTTTGGTATTTGCGGTATCCATGCGATAAATAGTGTATCGACGATAGCAAGCAGGCAAGCTATCGGACCAACGATGGAGCTGATAACGAGGACAGGCATCGGGAAGATGCGCATACTATGAAATTTGGCTTTATCGCGGTAGTAGAGAATCGCCAGGTTGATAAAGAAAAACGCCGTAGAAATTGCCCAGACGAGTGTCGCACCAGCTTGACTGATGTTATAGACCTCAGTGGCGAGATCAGTAGGTTTGCCGAGATTCACAACATACGGAGCTACTATGAAAACTAAGGCCGTAAAGATGACCGCGACAATTGTTTGGAAGATAATTGCGTTTGCTGGTATCCGGTTCTTGTTGAGCCTGCCAACGCTCATTGGCAAGCGTTGATCAATGCCCGCGACAAGGAGAAGGCGGGCGAAGGTACAGTTATAGACAACGGGTACCATCACAAAAAAGCAAATGATACAAATGGCAACGACATTCCCCATCATTTTACCAAGTGCCATATCGACCGTTGTTACCAGTGAGAAACCGCCAACACTTCCCACGCTTGAACCCTGAGTGATAAGGAGCGCAAGCGTTGCTATCCCATAGCCAATGAAAACAAGCAATGTACCCCATAATAGATGACGCTTCACTACTTTGCGTCCCCTTACTTCGTTACTGCCAGAACCAACTATTTCTCCACCCATATTGAGGGGAACTTCAGTGCCGAGGTATGCTAATGTGATCAGCCCAAATAGATTAATATTTCCTGTCGTCGGGTTCCACTGAATGTTCCATCCATGCAGGTCAGCAAAATTTGTTGCGGAATGATGGCCCTTTGCCAGCCATGCGATGGCAGCTATACCTATGATAAGCACCGCTAAAAAGATAAGCCCAACCACCACATTCACGATGTTTTGCACAGTACGCTGACGCTGTAGCGAGAGCATACCAGTAAAAAGAATAACGCCGATAATGACCAACCCTTGTTGCCACGGTTCGACAAACCAACTATTGTTTAATCCCTGAAAGAAACTCATTACAATATCGGCACCAGCAACCATCACGAGCACGCCTGGAAACCATGCGCAGAAACCAATAAAGAAACTCCAGTAACCACCAAGCGTCTTGTGCGTCCAGTTATACAGTGAGCCTTCATGAGGAAACATGTATCCAAGCTGTGCCGTTGCGACCACACATGGAATAAAGAAGGCGATGCCACCAAGTAATAAATAGGTGAAAGCGGCAGCTCCACCACTCGCGGCTGTCGCTGCATTTACAATAAAGAAGATTGCTACGAGATAAGTCGTTGTCATATCGAACGTTCCCATGATAGATGGCATCGCTTTGACAACGTACTCTTCCGAGGCTAGTTGGGTGCCGTGCTCGTTTGCTTGCATTTCGATCATCGTCATGAATTTCCCCCTTTGTTCTTCCCTGAAAGGAAATACTAGTAGTATATAGCTTATTTGCTGTGTCATGACTTGTTTTATTGTAATACTTCTACCATTGCTTTTAAAAATAGTTGTATTACAGAAAATGTGTATGAAATATCTCAAAAACAAGTATATGGTATTGCAATTGTAGAGTCGAGTGGAAATGGGTCATACTAGTACCTTTTGCTTAGAACAGCTTTATAAAGACGAGGTATCAAAAAAGGGGAAAGCAGGAAGACGGCAAGGGTCTCCCCTACATATATATATGTAGGGGAGACCCTTGCCGTCTTCCTGCTTATTAGCTTGTTTTCTATAAAGTACTTTGTTATACTGATATCCTATAAGCCTAGCTAGCTCCTTGTTAAAAAGGAATTACAGATAGGAGAACTTTATCTATGAATGCTCAAGATGTTGTAGAGCAGGCACAGGCGGCGAACCTGCGTCTTGTACGTTTTTTGTACTGTGACAACGGCGGTATCATCCGTGGCAAAGCGACTCACGCGAGCAAGCTTGGGACGCGTATTACTGAGGGAATTGGTCAGACACTGGCAATGCAAGCATTTACAGGTGTTGAGTCGCTTGCCTCTGTTGAAGGCATGGGTCCCGTTGGTGAATTTCGTTTGACGCCAGACCCTGCAACATTCACTATTTTGCCCTATGCGCCTCACACGGGTAGTATGCTGTGTGACATGATCCTCACCGATGGGACAGCGTGGGAGGCATGTCCACGCACGTTTCTCAAACGCATAAGCACACGTCTTGCAGAACAAGGAATGCGTGCGGAAGCGGCGGTTGAGCATGAATTCTATCTTGCGCGTGAGGATGAAGCAGGAATGTATGTTCCCGCTGATTCCAGCCTGTGCTATAGCAGTATTGGTCTGGACGATCAGGCAGAGGTGATCGACGCCATTTTGACAGCACTTGAGGCACAGGGTATTTCAGTCGAGTTGTTTCATACTGAACTTGGTCCATCGCAACAAGAGCTTTCGGTGCGTCATGCCAATGTTCTACGTGCCGCCGATAACGTATGCCTCATTCGTGAAACGGTGCGCAGTGTCGCTCGTAAGTACAATCTCTTCGCTTCTTTTGCTCCCAAGCCATTTCTCGATCAAGCGGGTAGCGGCGCACACATCCACCTTAGCTTGTGGGGAACGCAAGGAAGTGAGCATGAACACACGAACATGTTTTACGATGCAAACAGGCACGGAAGCCTGAGCCAGCTAGGAACATATTTTATTGGTGGCGTTCTGCAACATATTCGTGCGCTGGTTGCGATCACCTGTGGTAGCCCAAACTCGTATCGTCGCCTGCTTCCACATTACTGGAGTTCAGCTTATGGCGTCTATGGTTTCGATAACCGAGAAGGTGCAATTCGTGTACCATCGGTCTACAAAGGACGCGAGGCGGATTCGATTAATCTGGAACTCAAAGCAGCCGATCATAGTGGCAATCCCTATCTCGCGATGGGAGCATTCATCGCGGCAGGACTAGATGGCATTCAGAATAAGCTTGATCCAGGTGAACCACAGCAGATTGACCCAGGAAATTATAGTGATGAGGAGCGTGAAAAACGCGGTATTCGTCGTCTCCCTACCACATTTGACGAGGCTCTTGACGAATTAGAACGTGATACCGTGCTAAAAGAGGCATTGGGACCGTTGCTCGCGACATCTTATATCGCGGTCAAGCGTGCTGAGTCTGACTTCTTTAAAGAAAAGTCAGCAGAAGCAGAGACGCTACAGCACTTCTATAAATATTAGAAACTAAGCCAAGAAAAGCCAGTACGTTGTAAAACGACGTTACAACGTACTGGCTTTTCTTATTTGTTTATATTTTGCCAGGACGCTTCACTGTTCGCTATCATACTACCGATACCTGCTACAACGAGACAGACAAGGGTTATGCCTCCAACGATGTACCACCAGTGGGAATTGTCGATTTGATTAGGAATTAAGCTATAGACTAATGTCCCAACAATACTAACTAAGCAAGTCGCTGTGCCGAGAACAATGGCTAACCACAAAATCGGCATAGGGAAGATACGCTTGGAGTGGAATACCTCGCGATCAGTAAAATAGAATTTCGCAAGGTTGATAAAGAGGAACGCTGTCGAGACGGCCCAGACAAGCGTCGAAGCCGAAATTACTACATTGTAGACATCGGAGTTAAGTGTGGCAGCGTTGGCTGAGCTACCAAACATCGGTACAACGATATAAATGATCGCTGTAAAAATCATTGCTGTCACTGTCTGAAGGATAATCGCATTCGTCGGAACACGATGCTTGTTAAGACGGGCAATTTTGATAGGGAGGTACTGGTCAATACCCCC
>CAXTWV010000055.1:0-19447 GCA_964248005.1 uncultured Ktedonobacteraceae bacterium
CCCTTGTGGGCGTCCGTAGAGTTTATTACCACATTATTTCGTTAATCTGCATAATCGGTCCCTACGACAGGGTGAGGCGTGTGGTATCTATCTTGTACACGCTGTTGTATACTGGCGGCAATATACTACAAACTGAGGAGAAATTATCAATGTCTAGCGTAGTGCCGAAAAAAAGTGTTGCGACAGTGTTTGACCGTAAAGAATGGTTTTTTATCGCAGGTTCGCTTGTGGCAAGTATTGCGGCTGGTCTGCTCACAGTACTGAACGCGAATGCGGTACTGACCTTTATTGTGTCAGGTGTTGCACTTGCCCTGCTTGCAGAACTTGTAGGTTTGGCGACAGACCAACTTGGCTCACGTCTTAGCGCAGGAGCAACGGGCGTATTGCAATCCGCGCTTGGCAATTTACCCGAATTATTTATCGGCATTTTCGCGTTACGCGCTGGCTTGATCGAGGTGGTACAGGCCGCACTCGTCGGCTCCATTTTAGGCAATAGTTTGTTTGTATTAGGTATCGCCTTCTTTGTCGGCGGCCTGCGTCATGGAACCCAGACTTTCTCAACCAATGCTCCAAAGGTGATTGCAACTCTGACATTACTTGCAGTCTCCGCGCTTGTCGTGCCAACACTCGTACATGGCTTACATACGCCTGCCGCAGGACATGAAGAGGGATTAAGCATTGCTGCCGCTATCATCTTGCTCATTATCTTTATCGCCAGTATTCCTGTTTCGCTTCAAGGAGGGACAAAGCCTCTCGAAGCAAGCACATCAAAAACCGCTCAGGCATGGCCTCTTCTACTGACGCTCATAGTTCTTATTGGTGCAGGAGTAGGAGCGGCCTTTGTCTCAGACTGGTTTGTATCCGCGTTGACGCCTGCGATTACTACATTGCATATCTCGCAAGCATTCACAGGTCTTGTGATCGTGGCACTCGCAGGCAATGCCGTAGAGAATGTGGTAGGTGTTCAATTAGCGGCACGCAACCAGCAGGATTACGCAATCAGTGTCATCTTGAACAGTTCGCTACAGGTTGCCCTCGGCTTAACTCCCGTTTTAGTGTTGCTTAGTCTTATCCTTGGTGGAGCGCATCTAACACTTGTCTTGCCCCCTTTGCTTGTAGCAGCACTAGGACTAACGACTATTCTCACCACCGTTATCATCTATGATGGCGAATCCACATGGCTGGAAGGGCTAGCCCTGATGGGGCTTTATGGTATTATCGCAGTCTCCTTCTGGTGGGGTTGATGAATTATGATAAACGTCCTGATGAACTTTGACAACCACATGCGGGAATTCATACCGGTAGGGGCACAATTCATTGCGCCCCATAGCCACCAACTTAAGGAAAGGGGTGACAAAAAGAGGCTCAATCTGACATGATAGAAACAAGTCATTCGTCATCGTGTCAGAAGAAGGAGCCAGTTCATGATCAGTGTAGCACAGATAGAAAGCCACTTTGAGCATCTCTTTGGAGAACGGGCCAACGAACTTGCCCGTGAAACAGGCTCTATCAAACGGCAACGAGAGTTTACAGGAGCCAGCCTGCTCCGAACGTTCGTCTTTGGCTGGATGGAAAATGATCAGATGACCTTAGAACGCTTCACACAGATTGCTCAGTATAGCCAGGTAGCAGTGTCTGATACGGCAATCCACAAGCGTTTTACCCAGCACGGAGCCGACTTTTTTGAGCGGATGTTGCACGAAACGGTGCAATGTGTCGTCCAAGGGGACCCGGTGGACTCACGACTGTTCCGTCGCTTTGCAGGGGTGGTGCTCGAAGACAGTAGTCAAGTGACGCTGCCTGATGAACTCGCGTCGCTCTGGCAAGGATGTGGAGGAAGTCCTGGCACCTCCAATGCCGCCGTCAAACTGCATGTGCGACTGGATTTGCTGACCGGGCAGTTGCAAGGACCCGTCCATCGGTGAGGACGGGTCTCCGATAATAAGAGTCCACTGGACGTGGAGTCGTTACCAGAAATGTGTGTGTATGTAGCGGATGTGGGCTACTTTTCCTTTGCACGCCTCAGCGCATTGGACAGCAGTGGCCGGATGTTTGTGCAACGACTGAAAGGAGGAATGGCTCTTTTGAACAAGAAAGGGCATCACCTCGTGCTCAAAGGACTCTTACCCCAGCAGGAAGGCGAGTGGATCACCTACGGAGTGCGCGTAGGGGTCACGGCGCACCTGCCGGTTCGTTTGATGGTCGTGCGAGTGCCAAAATCGGTCGGCGATGAGCGGCGAGAGGAGTTGCACAGAGAGGCCAAACGCAAAGGCGAAGAGGTATCGCAAGAGCAACTGGAGTTGGCCGATTGGACGATCCTGATTACCAATGTTCCCGCATCTCTGCTCAGCGTGCCCGAAGCCCTCGTGTTGATGCGACACCGCTGGCAAATCGAACGGCTCTTTCGTCGCTGGAAAGATGGCAGTCAGATCGACGAATGGCGAACGAGCAATCCGTGGCGCATTCTTTGCGAACTGTATTGCAAGCTGATGGTCGATGTGATTGTGCAGTGGGTGAGCGTGGCAAGTTGTTGGCAGGACCCGGCTCGCAGCGGCGCAAGCGGTCCGCAAAGAAGCCCTCAGTTTTCTCAAAGCCTTTCATCGAGAGGGAGAGTTAGCAATCACGCTGCAATGGCTGGGACAAGTGACCCAATCGGGGTGCCAAACGAGTCCCCATGGAGGCAGGAGGAGTGCTGCTGAGTTGCTGGAACAGGGATGCGACTGGAAGTTGAAGTCGTGGGTCTAATGCCAGTGAGAAAGGGAGCAACCTTCTTGTTGGGCTTCTCCCTCTTAAGTTGGTGGCTATGGGGCACAATTCATTGCGCCCATACGCATCAAGGTAAGGAGGGCTATTCGGAAAAGTGCGTGGAATCTTCCGTTGTAAGAATTGCCCTCCTCGATAGCGAAAATGGGGAAAGTGAGGAACATCAATGAAATATATTGTGAACGTTTCCGGTGGCCTTACCTCTTTTGAGGCTCTCCGGCGTGCTATAGAACGATATGGCAAAGAAGACGTGCATCCTGTCTTTGCTGATACCTTAGTTGAGGATGCAGACCTGTACCGATTTCTCAGCGACCAAGAACGCTACTTTGGCATGACATTTTATCGTGCTGTAGAAGGTCGTACCCCTTGGCAAGTGATGAAGGATGAAGGGTACATCACAATGCACTACCCTAGTGGAACAGTCGCGCCCTGTAGTCGCATCCTAAAACGAGAAATCATAGATAGCCAGATATCAGCTTTGTACGAGTCAGGAACCTACACGCGCGTTTTTGGCTATGAGTGGACTGAGACACATTGCATGGATGCATTGAGAGCATAAGTTGCTCCACAACCTGTTTGGTTTCCGCTCAATGAGCCACCTTACGTTGATAAGTGTCATATATCCGACTTTTTAGAGTCTGTTGGCATTGCAGTACCAGAGATGTACAAAGACGGATTTGAACACAATAATTGTGGTGGCGAGTGCGTGAAAGCTGGTCAGGGGCACTGGGCTAATGTGTACTTCACTCGCCGCAAACGTTACTTGCATGCGGAAGGCCAGGAAGAAGAGATACGCCAACACCTGGGGTCAGTATTGTTCTTCGTCGGGTTGTTCTGGTTCACGTAGTGAACGATGTTGACCTGCTCAGAGACTGTCGGGAAGATCAAAGTGATATTTGCCAGAGACATCGATATAATGCGTCGTCAACGGAGACAGCCGGGCAATATCAGGAGCAAGCATCTCTTTCCCATCATCCCGAAGAGCTTCAATGGCATCCTGCATAGAGGTGGTATTCCAGAGAATGACCGTATTCAGCACCAATCCTAAGGCTCCGAGTTGATCCTCTTGCCCCTCTCGATACCGCTGACGCAGTTCTCCTCGTTGCCCATGAAAGATGACACGAACTACTGCATGGCGTCCTTCTCCCCGATTTATTTGCGTCAAAATCTTGCGTCGGTAGCTCTCGTCATCAATATACGCCCCACTTCTCCAATCGCACGAGCAAGTGCCGAAGGACGCCCACCTCCTTGTAACGTTCGCATCAAGTCAGATGCATGAACGGTTCCTAGCTTGAGGGAACCCGCGACACGAAGCATATCATCCCAATGAGTCGTGATAAGGTTGCTCTTGATGCGGTTGCGTGCAAGACTCTCTAATACTTCATATTGTGCTTCAGTACGAAATCGTGCTTCGCCAATATCTGCTATTCTGGGACTGAATTGATAGCCTAAGAGCCAGAAGAGTCCAAAGACCAGGTCAGAGTAGCCAGCCGTATCTGCCATGATCGCCAATGGGCTAAGACCCGTTTGTTGCTCAAGCAGCCCTTCCAAGATATAGAGGGAATCCCGAGTAGTTCTTGGAATCACAATTGTGTTGAAGCCACTAAATTGATCACTCGTAAAATTATAATAGGTGACGCCTCGCCCAACGCCAAAATACTTACTGTTATAGCCTGCATGATCGTTCGTACTGGAACGACAAATCTCAATCCATCTGCGGGTACAGATTTAGAGAGCAAAGCCAAGCCGATTGTAGAGACCTCGCTTCGGAGCAAGTCGTTCACGATCTGTATCATCGAGATAGAAATAGCTTGCGAGTTGAGCATCGGATGGTTCTACCGTATAGGTTCTATAACGTTGTCGTTGCTCATCGGTAAGAAATTCAACGGGTATTCTGTCTGCTTTCTCCCTTTATGTAAGGGTGATATGTGCAAAGCTCTCATAAGTGCCAGGCCGTTCCCTACGCTCGCGCTAGTCAATTGCTCCAGGACCTCTTTGGTGTTCACCTCTCTCCCGCGAGCATTGCTCGCTTTGTTGGGTGCTGCTCCCAGCATTTAGCTGAGTGGGAAACGAAGCTCAAAGCGGCATTGGTGAAGGCTCGCGTCCTCCATCAGGATGAAACAGGGATGCGTTGTGACACAAAGGGCTGGTGGGTGCATGTGTGTGCGACTGAACGCCTGACCCACTACGGGGCGAACAAGAGTCGAGGGCGCGAGGGCATGAATGCGAATGGGATCACACCGCAGTTTGAGGGCATCTCGGTCCATGATGCACTCCCTAGCTACCAGGGGTACCGATTCACCGAGGCGTTGTGTAATGTCCATCACTTGCGCGATTTGACCTTCATTGAAGAAGAACTCAAGCAGGAGTGGGCAAAAGACATGAAAGTCCTGCTGGTGGAGATGAAAGAGACCGTCGAACAGGCTCGTGTTCGAGGTCAGCCTGAGTTGGCGACAACAATACTCGCCCCGTTACTCACTCGCTACGACTGGATTGTCCAAGCTGGCTATCAGATCAATCCTCTGGTGACAAAACCAAAGAAGTCGGACCAGTACAAGCGTCTGCCAGGGAGACCTAGGCAAAGTCCAGCGCACAATCTGTTGGACCGACTGGCTCAACGTAAGTGGGATGTCCTGCGCTTCCTGCTTGATTTCACAGTGCCCTTTGATAATAATCAAGCTGAGCGTGACCTACGCATGATCAAAGTACAGCAAAAGATTTCGGGCTGCTTCCGCACGGAAGAGGGAATCGCACGCTTTTGTCGCCTGCGCAGCTATCTCTCGACTCTACCTAAGCAGGAGGTACCAGTGTTTGCTGCCTTGGAGCAGGCTATGACTGGTCGTCCAGTACTCCCAGCTTTTTAGCCCCCTTCTGAACAGTTACTAAAATTCTATCATAAAGCATTTTGTTATATTTTTAAGAGAGACACATTTGATCCTTGGGTATACATGTCTCTCCGAAGAGCTGAGAAAAACGACAATGCTCTGTCTCACAGGCACTTAGCCAACCAATAGTTCGATCTCTGGTGGGAAAGGCTCATCTTGACCTGCCTCTACTATATCAGCTTGCGCCTCCTCCACAAGCTCAAAGGTAAGATCATCCATGAGCGGCGCAGCAATAGCCTGGAGATCGAGTTCATAGTTGCCAAAGCGTTTAATGTGCTTGGTTTGGTACGGTGAGAGCGCGGCCAGTTCCTCAATGGTGGGAATCAATCCCTCCTGAGCGAGTGCATTCAAGGCAGTGCTGATCTCAACGGTATTATCCAACGTAATGCAATTGGCAAGCAGTCCCGTGTACTTGATACGTTTTTCCTGCTCTACGTAAGCTCGCTCGTAGATGGTTCCTTCCTGCGTAGGCAAAGGTAATCCAATCTTCAAAGGCATATGGCACCTCGCCGTAACTGGCTATCAGCGATAGGTTACAGAACGCTTAACCTGTCGCCCCTCTGCTCATGCCAAGATCTTGAGCTTCCGTAATGCGGCATCAGCGGCGACGCCTGAGGAGACCTGCTGCTGACCCGTAATGAGGTTGCCATCTTCGACGAAGTGGGGAGTCCAGGCAGGTTTAGTGATGACCCTCGCTCCTGCCAAACGCAGGCGGTCCTCAAGCAGCCAAGGAGCGTTACCAGCAAACATGGCCTGCGTCTCCTCTTCGTTGGTGAACCCGGTCAATTGACGATCTTTGAAGAGCCACGTTCCATCAGCCCGATGAGCTGAGAGGAAATCAGCAGGTCCGTGACACAGCGCAGCAACGATCTTGTTGGGATTGTCTAGCATCGCCACCAAGAAGTCACCGATAGTGGGATGGACAGCCATGTCCTGCATAGGTCCGTGACCTCCAACTAAAAAGACGACATCATAAGAAGCGGGGTCGGCCTCCTCCAATGTGAGTGTTGAGTCGAGCACGCCTTCCAGCTGCTTGAGATACGCTCGTTGAGCATCGACGTTGCCTTGATCGTTGTCGTTGTTGCCGAGCGAGAGACTTAGGGGATCGACTGTCGGCGTGATACCGCCAAGCGTGGCGATATGAATTTTGAGTCCAGCAGCGGTAAACTTCTGGTGAGGTGTGATAAACTCCTCGGCCCAGAAACCAGTGGGGTGAGCTGTTCCGTTCTTCATTGTCCAGACGTTGGCTCCCGTGAGAACCATCAATACGGATGTCATGCAAAACTCCTTCTCATTAGCTAGCGGGATTACATAAATGGTATGATCTTAACGGTGTTAGAACATTTGTAAAAAATCTGGTTCTCCCTTCTTTGCGTTCCCATCTCTAGAATAAGCATCAAAGACGTTTGTCGAGAGTGGAAAGTTCGCCATAAATATTTGTGCAAAAGAAAGTATCCATCTCGTAATATCCACAAGGTGTCAATGTGATAATTAAATGAGTGAATTTTAATAATTATGTGGACGGTAAAACGGGTAGAACACGCAGAGGATATGACGAAAAGGAGTGTAAATTTGTCTCCTATGGCTCTTCCCCAATACTTGCTTGCCTACCCATTTAATTATCAAAAATTGTAACAATTCGCCCATTTAATTATCACATTTACAGTCGAGAGCATCGGCGGGTTCCATCTCTCGTTGTGCATGCAGCTTTGCCTCTTGCTTCGTCACCTGCCATTATTCCGATGCAGGAGTCTCCGGTTGCATTTCGAGGGACTGTGTTACCGCGGAGGCTCGGGTCCCAAGGCCGTCCTTGATCTTGCGCTTCCAAAGGGCCTCCATATTGCTCTTCGTCTGGGCGATCATGGACTTGGGTTCCAGATTACGATACGTGTCTATCTCACCAGCCACGACTCCAGTCATCGTGGCGTACACCGGTTCTGGATCGAATTGTGCTATGGGAAACGCAAGTTTCGAGTAATCAAACAGCCGCTCAGACGCTTCGTCCATCCAGCTTTTCCACGTCTCGAACCCACGATCATTAAAGCCGGTGAGGAATGGACCGGGGTTGATGGTTGCCACCTCCACTCCAAACTCCTGAAGCTCTACGCTCATCGTTTCGGCGATGGCTTCGAGAGCATGTTTGGACGCTGAGTAGATTCCGGTAAATGGGTTGACGTTGAGACCCTCTCGAGAGGAAACCCATACCACCCTTCCCTGACCGCGCTTGACCATTTGCTTGACGATGCCTTGGGTCAAGAGAAGTGGGCCAATCACATTCACCTCAAACTCTCGACGGATGTTCAAGGCGGGAACATCGACCACCGCTCCGCCCTCTAAGACCCCAGCATTGTTCACAAGGATCTCAACGTTCCACGCCAGTGCCTTCTTGCGATCCCCTTCATCGGTGACATCGAGTTTTTCGACTTGAAGCTTAACCCCCCGCGCTACGGCTTCACGCTTCAATGGCTGCACCTGTGCATAAATCTCGACGGCGGCGATGACGTCAAATCCCTTTTCCGCAAGCCTCAATGAAACCTCATGACCGAAACCAGAACCTGCTCCTGTGATAAGTATCGTCTTCATGTTTTCCCTTTTGTGTGTCCCCAGGGGACATCTTCTATTCATATGGGTGCCCTTCATCTTGGCAGCGGCACTCTTACATTGAACCTGTAGCAGCACTATCCTTCAAGATTGAGTACCCTATTTGCACAGCTCACTCAACATGGGTCTCCCATATTGAGTGAGCTGTGCAGTGTCTGCCGCTGGACCATTCGGATTAGCAACATCACATTGTGCATAATAGCCCTGACGACAATACGCACAATAGCCACACCCGATAGTGGAAGGAATGACGACACGCTCTCCCACCTTGAAGTTGCACACATCACGCCCGACCGCTTCAACAATACCAACACCCTCATGACCGAGAATAGTGCCGGGCTTCATATCTGGGAAGGTACCACGAATCATATGGGGATCAGTTCCACAAATCGCGCTAGCGGTGCGGCGCACAATCGCATCCTGTAGATACTTAATTTTTGGATCACTCACGTTATCGAGCCGAATATCACCCAGCCCGTGATAGACAACAGCTTTCATAGTGCTCCCTTCTTTTATAGCTAAAAAGTAGTCTACTGCTTATTTTTATATTCCGCGAACAGCGAAACCATAGCAGGATTAAATGCTCCGAGGTCCTTCGGGCTGCGGCTACTGACCCAGTTGCGGTCCCGTACCATTTCCTGGTCAACCCAGTTGCCACCAGCATTACGGATATCATCCTGAATGGTCTGATAGCTGGTCAAAGTGCGTCCCTTCACACGTCCTGCTGAAACCAGGAGCCACGGTGCGTGACAAATCACGGCAATCGGCTTGTTGCTCGTGTCAATTGCTGTGACAAAGCTTTGTGCTTTCGGATTCATGCGCATGAAGTCTGCGTTCAAGGCACCTCCAGGAAGCAGAACCGCATCGAAATCGTTGGGGTTTGCGGCATCTAGCGTCATATCGACATTGAATGTGTCAGCCTTCTCATCGTGATTCACGCCAGTAATCTGACCTGAAGTGGGAGAGACAATAGAAGTTTTGGCTCCCGCTTGCTCAAGTGCCTTCTTTGGCTCGACCAGTTCTGCCTGCTCAAAGTCGTCCGAGACGAGAATAGCGACACGTAGACCGTTTAAGCGTATGTTATTTTGCATTGTAAAACCTCTCTGTTCAATGATGAAAGTTACTTATTCTTTGTAGACATAAGAGTACACGAAGAGATGGCTCGGTTTTCTGGGATGAGCACTGTTGGTGGCACGTCCAAAATGTTCTTGCAGGAGGTGCATGGAGCCTTCTTACCAATCTCACGATGGAATTCCCGAATTCTCAAGACAAACAGAACGTGTATCTCCTTTTCCTCTACTACTCAAGGACTGTCTCCTTGAAACTAATTGTTCGATCTCGCAAAGTGCGTATATGAACGTTCACTTTGCGCAGCATATCACCTTTGAACATTCAAGTCAAGTGTCAAAAAGTATTTTTGAACGTTTATTTTGCGAAGATAGAAAATTGCTTTCGTTTGTGGTAAAATGACCGTACATGAAGGTTCTCAGAGACCTCTGGGAGGAATATATGCTGTCTAAGAGTGAGCTTTTAACGTGGGGAGAGGCCACGCAACTGTATACGAATGCTGGTGTGTCTGTCTCAACCTTTCGCCGACGAGTGAACGAGGGCGTTATTGAGGGCGTCCCTGGGGAAAAGGCACGAGATACCAGATATCCCAAAGTTCAAGTGCTGACCGCGCTGTCGAAAGAAAAGAAGAGGGGAACGAGAAAGCCGCGATCTGTTCCTGACGTTGTACTTGACTGGCTCAGGCTGGAAGATATTCCAGCGGGATTAGTCTTAGATCAAATTGTGTACCATGAAATGTTTCTTGCTACTGCTGAGGTGTATATGACTTGGCGTCGGAAAAACCTCAAGATTTCTATGGGGGCCTTCGATGCAAAAGATCGTCGTGTGTGCTATGGCTATATAAGTCTTCTTCCGCTCCCTGAGCCGATCATTCTTGATGTTCTCATGGGCAGAAAGGATGAGAAAGACATCACGGCTGATGAGATTTTGACCTATGACAAGCCTGGAGAGTATACGCTCCTTGCGAGTAGTGTTGTCATTCATCCTGAGTATCCAGAACTGGCGAGTAGAATTATCCATGCTCTTATGCAATTCTGGATACGCCAGTATCCTGAAAAGCGTATCAAGCGCATCTACGCACAGACTGTTTCAGAGCAAGGGCGTGACTTGGCGAGAAAGCTGTATTTTGGTCCCCTCTATATCGCAGATGAGAATGGCGTAGTGAGGGTAGAAGATGCGTATGTACTAGAAATGCAGGAACGGGCAACGTCTAAGGTCATTCGTGACTTTCAGGAAAATTTGAAAGAGAAAGTACCACTTCCACCGGATCTACAGCCACCAACTTAAATGAAGGACCACTTTTTGAGAAAAGAGAGTATCAGGAAGCAGTAAAACCACCGGTAAAAAAATGACGAAAAAAATGCAATTCTTCTTGAGAAAAGGGGCAACAGAGAACTCTCGAAGGTCTCTTGAGCAAAAGGTTTCCGGGGAAATTGGATGAACGAGATCTATTAGGAGTCTGTGGTGCAACGGAACAGCAAAGTGGTGTAAGCACTGAACTGGCTTCCAGAGCAGGTGAACAGGAAGCACAACAAAGAGTCGAATCGCTGATGCGTGTTGCCTCGGTGTTCTTTGTACATTCATTACAGCTTCTGCAGAGGTAGCTCGCGCCGGAATCGGTCTTACACCACTTTGCTGTTCCGTTGCACCACAGACCCCCACCTCAACAAAGACATTTCTATTCTCAAAGACCGTCGAGGTGGCGAAACAAAGCCGATGACCTTACATGCATTTCGACTCCGCTTAGAGTCAGGGGACACGAATTACGACAAAGGTGAGTGGGGTGGGTATGGATGCTTTGCTCCAATTGCTCAGGAGCGAATGGGGGAGATGCTTCTCATTACCGATGTAAAACGTCCTGCTCGCAAGTCTAAGAAACCGAAAGCTGAGGTGAAACAACCAATAGTTCATGTTGAGAGCATCACACAATCGTTGTGGAATGAGGTGTCGGCATGAAGTGTCCATTGTTCGCCGTACCCTGGTCGGCTTGCTCGTTGCAGCCCATCAGTCTGCAAGATTTTAGCTCTCAGTACCTCGAAGCTATAGCTTCGTCCAGTGCGTTGGGTCAACTTGACCATTCCATTGAGGCATTCAGTGTATCCAGCAGTGAAACGGTGGGTGAAGTAGTTAAAAATGGCATCGCCGTAATGCTCAATAGTCAGTGTGAATGACAGAAAGGCGTCAGCTACTTCCGGCGTGATCTGTGCAAACCAAGTAAAGTATCGTCGAAGGGCGTCTTCCTGGTTGGTTGCTTCATAAATGGTATAGAAGCTTTCCTTGAGGTGATAGGCTGTTTCCAATTGGGAGAAGTTCTTGAGCCACGTTTCAAGGATCAAGGTTTCGCGCTCGTCCAGGTCATGAGGGCGTCTGAGGAGCAAGAACCGATCATGCATCAACATTCGACGTTGTTGGTCGGTCAAACCTTTCCGTATCTGCTTGCGAACAGTTTCCAGGCAGCCCGAAAGAAGTTTCAGGACGTGGAACTTGTCTACGACTAGTTTGCTATGAGGCAAGGTCAGATGTACTGCATCATGGTAGTACGCCCACATATCAGTACAGACAACGGAGATATGTTCTTTTGTTGCATCCGGCAACTGTTGCAAATAGGTAATGACGGTTGGTTTGTGCCGATCTCGAAGCAAATCAATAATTTGGCGGTTCTCTACATCTGTGATGACACAACGATACTAATGCAGCAGGTACAATTCATCAATCCCGATGCATGCGCTCTTAAAGGGGTTGGCGATCTCCAAGTGCTGTGTGGATTGTTGGAAGATGAGACGCACAAGCTTTTCATCAATGCCTACATCGTAAGCAACACTGGTAAATGTTCGCCGCAGCGACTCCTGAGCAATGTACAGCACCAGACGTTTCGTCATGAAATGGTGTTCGTTCATATCGTGCAATGGCTCGAAGAAGGTTTTGTTGCACTGACAGCAACGATACCGTCTTCTGTGAACCAAGATACCCGTTCGTTTTCCTCGGATTGGAATATCCATAAACAACTGCTTTTTCACTTCATGGCGATAGAGCTTTTTGTGGTCACAGTGAAGACAACAAGCAGGAATAGCCACTTGTTGTGCGCTGATTTGGTAATCATGTTCATGCTCATCCACTGTCAGAATATGTCAGTGCGTCCAACCCAATATATTCGCAAACCGCTCTCAGAGGGAAAAGTATTACCCAAGATATTCTTTTCTCTAGCAGTGATTACGGTAGCAAGGGAAAGACGATTACTACAAGCACATGCCACGCACTTTTCCGATTGTTACATCAAATGTAGGAGGTTAGAGGGTGGACAGATTCCACGCACTTTTCCGAATAGCCTTTAAGTTGTGGAAACAGGTTGGACAGGCAGATGTGTCGCGAAGTGAACAGCCGTGGCATGTCTTGTGTGACATCTATGCGAAATTGTTAGGGTTAGTGATGTCGCATTGGCTCATGATTGTCGGTTGCTGGCATCTTCCCAGTCGTAGTATGGTCAAGGCCATCAACGCCATTCGCAGCGATTGTGTTGGTGGCGCGAGCACTGGCTGGCAATGGCGACCTGATGCGGGTGCTTGAGGAGATTATTGAAGGATTAGGGACCTGTTGCATGGACTCGCGCAAGGTAGCCCTTAATACTTATCAATTACTAAGGTCACCCTCTCCGCTTTCGTTTAAAACAGGCTAGCGAGTGTGGATGAGGTCTTAGCTTAATGCGTATGGGGGCGCAATGAATTGTGCTCCAGGATGGGGGTGGCGGGGCGACCGTCCCCACAACGCCTCGTGTTCCAACGTGAACCCCTCCCCACCCATCCTTGGGCGCAATGAATTGTGCCCCTACCGTCATTGCCGTCTTCGGTCGTCAAAATTAGTAGGGACCGATTTATCACGTCCTTGTCGGCAATACAGAGGCCAGGAGGACGTGATTATGGACATTAAAATTAAATCTGGATACCTTGAGCACGGAATCATATCCAGGTTTAATTTTTAATGTCCATAATCGGTCCCTACTGAACACCATTCCAAAAATTAGAATACTATGAGCCTAGTTCTTCCACTCTCCAAAATGACACCTTTTCTCTACCTTCGCGTGTAACAAACAGTAAGGCTTTTTCGCCTCGAATTTTTTATGTCCTCTATCTTTCATTCATTCATCATAGTATTAGTAGGAGGCACCATAATGGCTACAAATGCTCGTCGACGAGGAAAAGCCAATAAAGTGGGGGCGCATAGTCCAATGGAAGCATTCAGCAACGATGTGAAGCCATTACAAGGTTTCATCGTCAAGATCAATAATGACTGGGTTCTGAATCTTGCCTGTATTATTGCCTACAACATGCTTATGGCAATGTTGCCTATTGCATTGGCACTTGTCGCGATTCTTAGCTTATTCCTGGGCGACCCCAATATTCGCACAACCGTGATTCATCAAATTACAGCATTGTTTCCAGGCTTGGCAGGTCAGCAGAATGCCCTTACCCTTGCGACGACACAACTTAATAAGGCATCAGGCATAATTGGTATTCTCGCTATTGTAGTTGGTATCTTCTTTGGCATATTTCTGTTTCTTGTGACCGAGGGTTGTCTGGATATTATCTATCGTGTACGGCAACGTCCACTAGTACGTCAATACCTTGTGTCCTTCGGTATGCTCATCGCGTTTGTCATTCTTATTCCAATCATGGTGTTTGCCTCGGCTGCTCCAACGCTTGTCTTTTCTAGCCTGACGAAAATTCCTCTTCTTAGCAACATTCCGGGCAGTAGTTTTATCTTCATTAGTCTCGGCGGTATTCTCGGCGGCTTTCTTACGGCATTTCTGCTAATTGAGCTCATCTATGTCGTGGTGCCTAATCAGAAAATCAGTTGGAAGAATAGTTGGCGTGGTGCGGCACTGGCAGCATTAGCAACTGAAATATTCCTGGCAGCATTCCCATTCATCGCTGCGCACTTCTTTAGCGGTTATGCGGGACCGTTAGGCTTCGCGGTTATCCTGTTACTGTTTTTTTACTACTTCGCGATGATTATCCTGATCGGTGCGGAGATTAACGCCTTTTTCTTTGAGGGCGTGCGTCCTATCCCCAACGACATCGTAACCTTCGTGAGCACAATGGCTGGCAAACTGAACAAGGATATGTCACCAGTCGAGTCAGTCGCACATGTCGATACCAAACCGACAGAGGATGCTGACCAGATACACGTCGAAGAGGCCAACGAACAGAAAAAATAGTAAAAACACAGATAACTCCATGAACCATGCGGTTCATGGAGTTATCTGTGTTTTTACTCGCATCTGGCTATATCTCTTGTCAAATTTGGCGCGGTAGTGTATGGTACAATAGAAGAATATGTACACACTATTTTCTATGGATGGACCCTCTATCATTGTAGGTTGATACATTCGATACATATCGCGCACTCTGAGAAAGTTGAGATGAGAGATTCATGCTAAGCCCTTCACCCACTCAACAACCCCCTGTTCAAACAACGCCCGAACAGAAGAAGCCAATTCGCTCCACTCCTGCACGGCAAAGACCAGGACAATCGCCGACAGCCCGTTTCTTTAAAGCTCTCTTCCGTCCTATTTTGAAGGCTCTTTACTATGTCTTGCGTTGGGTAGCCACCCATTTCCCGCTTGCTATCCTCGTCGTCTTTCTCCTTTTAGCAAGTATTTTCGCCACAACCTACTTCACAACGGGACAGTTTCCCTACGGTTTAGGAAGCGATCAATTCAACTTCCATATTAAGGGTACCGACGGCGGTGGTACGGCTGTGAAGAATTGGATGTATGCCTTACGGGATGGCGATACTGCGACCCTTGATCTGCTTGATAAAAATATGTCGCAGCCACCAGATTCTACACAATTGGCATCACAGTACAGCCAATCGAAGGCGCATCTCACGTGGAAAGAAATTACGGTACTGAGTGCATCTGGTCAAACGGATAGCACGGTAGATAGTTTTGTACAAGTCAACCTTTCCGCCACTGGTCCGGGTGGTGATACAAGTGGAATGGTGATTATGCATTTCACGACAATTGATCAGGGAGGACAAGAGTTTATTCTAAAGGTCAACACTGTAGATTTTCGTGCGCCTCTTAACTAGTGCTGCACAATTGTCGTAAGAGCAAAAGGATACAACACAGTGTCAAAAGAGTTTACTAACAAAAAGAAGTCTAGTGATCTGGACAAATCTATTGACCTGGGCATGGACCAGTTTGGGCGATTTCTCAAATTGCGCTGGTTCTGGATTCTCCTTGTGGTCATCGTCGTCTGGTTCTTTGTAGGAGGCCGCACAATTGGAACCCTCAATCCCGCGGTTATCCTGGCGGGTGCGCTCCAACTCGGCTTGGCGGTGTGTTACATTGTCATTCAGTTTGTGGCATTATTCTGGTTCCTTGGTCGTCCTCGCCTCTACTGGGTAATGCCAGGAGAGACAGGCGTCTCCTTTGACGATTATAAAGGCAATCCAGAGGTACTTGAGGCCGCACGCCGTATTGTGACACTGGTACAGGGCGTCAAGGAGTTCCGCGAAATTGGTGGACATCCAGTCCGTGGTCTGCTCCTCTCCGGCGATCCTGGTACTGGTAAAAGCTATCTAGCGCAGTGTATGAGTACAGAAGCGGGCGTTCCCTTTGCCTATGCAAGCGCGGCAAGCTTCAAAGCCATGTTCCTTGGCATGGACGTGCTGATGATTAAACGCTTATATGGCAAGGCACGTCGCCTCGCACGTGAGTATGGTGGTTGTATCGTCTTCTTGGATGAAATTGATGCCATTGGTGGCTCACGTAATGGACAAGGCGGTGGCATGGGTGCCGGTGGTGGTTTGATGGGTATGATGGGTGGCGCAGGTACAGGAGGACTCAACGAACTGCTGATGCAGATGGACCCACCCAATATCGAAACTGGCTGGTTCAAAAAGGTCCTCCGCACACTCGGCCTCTATCATAGCCGTGTGCAGAATGATCCTGTCTTGACAGTTGGCGCAACGAACATCCCTGAATCGCTTGACGCAGCACTGTTACGTCCAGGTCGTTTCGACCGTAAGATTAACGTTGCCCCGCCAACTGACAAGTATCGTCCAGAGGTCATCGAGTACTACCTGAGCAAGGTGCAAGCCGACCCGAAAATCTCTGTTGCCGCGCTCTCACAACGTTTGGTCAACTACACTCCTGTCGCCATTAAGCACGTCGTCAATGAAGCCGTGATTATCGCGCACTTCGAGGGACGTGACAAAATCAGCTACAAAGACCTGATCGAGGCACAGGACGTACACGAATACGGCCTACGCCAGTTAAGCGAACTCACACCAATCGAACGTCGTCGCCTCGCCTATCATGAGGCAGGCCATACTGTCGCCTGTTACTACCTGATGGATCGCTTCTTCCCAGCCTTCGTCACACTACATATGCATGGTGATCTTGAAGGTGCGGCTGCATTCGCGGCATGGCGTCAAAAAGAGACCATCGTCACGATGAGTAAAGAAGATGTGCTGGCACGTATCCAGGTCTCGCTAGCATCGCGTGCGGCGGAAGAACTCTTCCTCAACGTCAACCTGAACGGCGTCACCGCCGACTTCGCGAGTGCAACGCAGATTGCCGCGAACTACATCGGGGCCTATGGCATGGATGGCACAATTAGCTCGTATCTCGCGTTTGGTGGCGGCCTTGCAGGTGCAAGCCCACTGAGTCTTCCAGGTCTTGCTGAGCGTACTGAAGCATTACTACAAGCACAGTTCAAAGCCGTAAAGAAGCTTTTCCAGGAACACAGCGAAGCAGTGATGGCGGTTGCGGAAGCACTGATCGAGCGCGAAGAGTTGATCGCCGACGAAATCAAACAACTTATCGACGAGGCGGATGCGCGTCGTGTTGTCAAGACCGTGTTCAGCGACTTTGAGCCACTATTGGGAACAACTAGCAACGGTCACAACGGCAATGGTTATGTGTTGTCCAATGGGCATAGCAACGGTGCATTGCCCGCGCCACGTGTCGAGTCTGCACCGCTCAATTTTGAAGGCTTAAACACGCAATTGCCTTCCGATGAGCATACAAACAATCCCTACGGCGTTGGGGATGAACCTTACGCGATATAGCAAACGAGAACGGTCTGTAGGGGTCTAATTCATTACACCCTGTTGGCGATGGATCATGTTGGAGGACGCGGTAAACGTTTCAACATCCCCAGCATGGTCCATCGCCAACAGGGTGTAATGAATTAGACCCCTACAGTAACAACAAAAGAAGATATATTGTATGTCAGCAAGTACAGCCATAACCAATAATCTGAACGAGAAACAAACGTTCCGCAAACGCTCCAACGTTATCGTACAAAACGTTTTAACGTCGCTCGTGGCACTGCTTTTTTTGAGCATTGCAGTATGGATGCGTCTGCGTGACCTGGGGCTACCGTTTGATCGTGATGGCTATGATGAGGGCGTGTACTGGCAATCACTACGTGCTATGGGTAGTGGCTATCATCTCTACCAAAACATATTTTATTCGCAACCACCGTTCTTTCTGCTCTCTATCTTCCCCACCTATATGTTATTTGGACAAACGCTTTGGTCCGCACGTCTCGGCATCGCACTTGTCTCACTGCTTGGTTTCGTCGGCGCATTTCTTCTTGGTGCCGCGCTAAGTGGGCGTATTGGAGGACTGGCGGCCCTTCTGTTACTGTTGATCGACCCGTTGTACCTACAACAATCGCAAACACTGCAAGCGGAGGCACCCTTTGTCGCCTTCGCTCTGCTTGCCGTCGGCGCGGCCTATCTCTGGTGGAAACATCCCGATGGCATCTTGGGCATGGGTTATGCAGCACTCGCAGGTACAGCACTCTCACTTAGTATACTCTGCAAACTTTTTGGTCTGGCAACGCTTGTCCCCGTTGGGCTACTCTTTCTTGCACATATTTGGCGCATCGTTCGACAAGAACCCAAAACACGCCTGCTAGCTTCACGCTCCTTGCTGATAGGGGCTGCATTTTTTTTGCTTGTAAGTACCGCGCTTATTCTCCCCTTTGTGTCCTCATTGCACCAGTTAATACTAGGTGTTATTACCTTTCACACCGCTGCTGGCATCACCTATAAAAATACACAGGCAGGAAATTTTCTACAACTAGAACACGCATTGACTTCTCTGCTAGCACTGGCGGCTCTTTACGGGACAATCGTGGCACTGTTACGGCGCGATTGGCGCGTCCTACCATTGCTTGGCTGGTTTGTGGCAAGTGCTTTCTTGCTCTGGCAACAAGTACCGCTTTTCACCCATCACTTCGTGGCCTTGACACCACCGCTCATTGCGCTAACCGTCATGGGTATTAGCCCTATAAACGTTAGCTTAAAAACTCAATGGGAGCAAGGGCGCCCGCAAGGGGACGCCCCTCCCATACACGAATCCGTTTCTCGTTCCATCTCGTCGTATGGGAGGGGCGTCCCCTTGCTCTCTATCGGTACAACAATTTTCGCGCTCCTTCTACTTGTATTGCTCGTCATCTTCCAGGGAGGAGCAATACGTTCTTACTACAGAAGCGAACTACTGAAAAGCCAGAATATTTCTGTCACCAAGTGGGACGTGAACGTCGAACGTGATCTGCAAAGCGTTACTCAACCCAATCAACTCGTGGTCACGGATGCACAATTTTTGACGGCACGCGCTAACCGCAACACCGATCCACAACTCGTTGATACCTCAAATGTGCGCGTCGATACAGGCTACCTTACGGCCCAGCAGCTTATCACCGAGGCATCACAACCCAATGTACATGCCGTACTCTTCTATACGGGACGCCTGTTACGCATGAAACACGTTGGTCTCTTTTATGCATGGCTCATGCAGCACTACCACCGTATCCGAAACTACTACCCTGGCAAAGAGTTGTGGATTAAGGTAAAATAGGGTATGATAAACGTCTGTACGAACTAACTACGTAAATGAACAAAACACATGTAGGGGCTTTAATTCATTACGCCCTGCTCACCATTGACAATCGGGATAAGGGCGTAATGAATTAAAGCCCCTATAACCAACGTATCCGCATAAATTTGTCAAACCTTATTATGTACCCATCTCGCCGATTATCAAATTAGGAGAATAGACAATGGAAAAGAAAAAACGCACGTTTAGCACCATGGAAATTGTTTTGATTGGTACT
>CAXTWV010000056.1:0-14574 GCA_964248005.1 uncultured Ktedonobacteraceae bacterium
GTACGTATCGTGTCGCGTCCATCCATGAGCCAGACGTTGAGATTGAATGAGGATTAGTGTGGTCGCACACGTTAAGCAAGGGCGCCCGCAAGGGGAACGCTTTCAGGGGGAGGTTTTTTACCAAGAGAGGAGAGGAGTAGGTCAAACAGGCTAGAGAAAGGAAGAAAACATCGCATTCTGATACGATGAAAGATATGCAAACACTTTCGGTATCGGAGGAACGCAATGTCTTCTCAAAGCGCATTATCGCAATGGCAAACGCAGGTGTCAACGTCCTTGCCTCATTTGAGTCGTCCCCAAGTGGCGGTGTTAGCCATGTGGAGCTATGCCATGATTTTTGCTCGCAGTTGTGGCACCACGTTGTGTGGAGCGTGGCTGGCCCAGTTAATCGGCGGTTCAGAAGAGGCATGGCGGCAACGCTTGCGCGAATGGTATTATGATGCGACGGACAAAAAAGGGGAGCATCGTTGCCAGATCGAGGTGCGAGACTGTTTTGCGCCCTTATTGCGCTGGGTGCTCTTGTGGTGGCCTGCTGACCAGAAGCGTGTGGCGTTGGCACTTGATGCCAGTACCCTTTCTAACCGTTTCACGGTGCTCTGCATCAGTGTCCTATATCGTCGCTGTGCCATTCCCGTCGCGTGGTGTATGCTGCAAGCGAACGCCCCCGGCGAATGGAAACCCATGTGGCTCGACTTATTGGAGTCGTTAAGGGGAAGTGTGCCCTGCGACTGGACGGTCCTGGTGATGGCGGACCGAGGCTTGTATGCACGCTGGCTCTATCACGCAATCCAGCAACAGGGCTGGCATCCGTTCTTGCGTATCAACAAAGGAGGCAAAGCGCGTCCCAAGGGGCAGAGCGATTTTCATTGGCTTGCGACCTTCGCGCCGGTGCATGGCTACGTGTGGAGTGGAGAGGTGCGCTGTTTTACTGAGGCGTCGTCGCGATTGGACTGTACCTTACTGGCTCGATGGGACGACGAGCACACGGATCCGTGGCTGATCGTGACGGATTTGCGAGCAGAGGAAGCAGAGGTGGCGTGGTACTCGATGCGGTTTTGGATTGAATGTGGATTTAAGGATGGCAAACGAGGGGGGTGGGATTGGTATTACACCAAGATGCAGGACCCCAAACGAGCCGCACGGGTGTGGTTGGTAATGGCGGTGGCAACCCTGTGGGTGATTGGGGTGGGAGGCGAAGCAGATGCCGCACTCGATGAGCACGAATGGGACAATCTGCTCGATGAGCCAAACGAGGCAAGCAAGACCAAGAGGCGCCGACGGTATCGACGGCTCAGTTGCTTTTCACGCGGTCTGATTGTCTTGACAATGGCCGTCCTCAAAGGGGACGACTTGCCGATGGGTCATTTGGTTCCCTTTGATTGGCCCGAAACGAGGGGGCAGGGGGAGGGGCGAGAGGCAAGTTCAAAAACCTCCCCCTGAAAGCGTTCCCCTTGCAGGCGCCCTAGTTTTGGTGATATGTACACCCTCTTTGTGTCCTACCTCTTCTATAATATATAGAAAATATAAACTGTAGTATAAAGTTTTACGATATGTAATAATATTTTACAATCTCTTAATAAAAGTGTAAAGAATCCTTAAAGTCATTGTTCTATGCTTGCATCGGTACCGAAACGCCTAAGCCATGCAATACAGGCTGGTAATGAGAGAAATCTTCTCCTTGTATTTCTCCATGACCTGAGTTGCTAAGTGTTGCTGGTGAGCAGACGTGTGGGGCAAAACGTCTGTGTTAGGTGAACAGGTCACTAACTTCGTCAAGGCGAATGTCTGTGTCATAGTAAGAAAGGCAGACTGCATGCAAAAATCTGACCATAGTATGATGGCTCACTTCCAGTATTTTCTCCAAAAGCATCGGAGAGTATCTATCGTTGGTATTATTGTCGTGATTGCCGCAACCATACTTCCTTCCTCCATTTTGGCTGCGACCCGTATTGCACAATATAACCAACCAGGGACAAAGGGAAATACGACACGTCTGGTAAACAATTGGACGATCACGCCAGCAGGTACACAAACACTGCTTGGTGATTTACCTTTGAACTCCGTCTTGTCACCAAATGGACGTTTCTTGCTGGTGTCTAATGATGGTACTGGTATTCAATCGTTGCAGGTTGTAGCAACGGCAACGAACCGTGTTATACAGACCATTTCGTATACCGTTCCTAATGGTGTCTTTGTTGGCCTTGCGTATAGTCACAATGGAGCACATGCCTATGCTGCCAGTGGTGGTAGCGATGTTGTGCATACCTTTGATGTACTCTCGAATGGTATGTTAGCGTCAACTGGAGACATCGTAATAGGGACGACCAAGGCTAACCCATTCCCAACAGGGTTGAGCATTAGCCCTGATGATTCCACGCTCTATGTCGCCAACAACCTTACCAACAACGTCTCAATCGTTTCCACCGCCAAGAAAACTGTCACTGGTACAGTCGCGATTGGCACCTACCCTTACACAACATTGGTAAGCCGTGATGGAAAGACCGTGTACGCCACCAACTGGGGTGATGGCACCATCTCTGTCATTGACGCGAGTAGTAAGCAAGTGACAGCGACCATTGCTGTTGGCAAGCATCCATCGGCGATGACGTTTGGTCCTAAAGGTACTCTCTTCGTTGCCGATTCAAACAGTGACGCGATCTCCGTAGTTGATACGAATACGAATCAGACAATACGCACGATCTCTGTTTCGCTGTTCAAGAATGCGCCTTTGAGCAGTAGCCCAGAGGGTCTCGTTGTTGATAAAGACAACCAGTACCTGTATGTTGTCAATGCGGGCAATAACGATGTTGTCGTCATTGCGCTCAATGGTAGTAAGGGACCAGAGAAAATTCTTGGTCAAATTCCTACGGCTTGGTATCCTACCTCGATTACTATTGGCAAGGATGGTAGCTTACGCGTGACGAACGCGAAAGGCCGTGGAGCTGGTCCTAACGATAAGAAGTTATCGCCAAACCCAACACGCAAAAATGCTCCTATCGTCGATGGTATTACAGGCTATAACGATGGCTACTGTAATTGCACCTTTGACCAATATTCAGGCACGATGATTGTGGGGACGCTTTCCACCATTCCAGCACCTGGAAAAGGTCTTTTGGACCTCTTCAGCGATCAAGTCAAACGCAACGACCACGTTGGCGACTCCTCTGTTTTACAACGTGATGCTGGCAATCCAATTCCCCTTCCGGGTGGTACATCGCCAATCAAGCACGTTATCTACATTGTTAAAGAGAATCGTACCTACGATCAGGTCTTTGGTGATTTGCCCTATGCAAACGGGGATTCTGCATTGACCCTGTTTCCAAAGGATAATACTCCGAACCTGCACGCATTAGCTGAGAAATTTGGTACCTTCGATAACTTCTACGCCGATGCGGAGGTGAGTGCTGATGGTCATAATTGGATCAACTCAGCGAATGCCAGCGACTACAACGAGAAGATGTGGCCTCAAGATTACTCACCAGGGGTAGGGCGTAATCGTGGCTATGACTTTGAAGGTGGAAGCAGCATCAACCTTTCGGCTGGTGGCTATCTGTGGGATTCATCCGCAGAAGCGCATATCACCTATCGCGACTATGGCGAGTTCATCGTGGACAATTTCACCGCGAAGAATGTCAAGCTTATCCCTGCAAATCAGGCGTGCCCAGGAGCCATTGCACGTTCATATAGCGGTGTTACAATTCCTAAGGGAGATGTACTCTGTTTCCCATCGGAAACAATCAATCCAAAATCAACACCGAACTTAGTAGGCCACTTCGACCCGCAGTTCCGCACCTTCGATACACGTTATCGTGAGTCCGACCGTATCGCGGAATGGGGTCGTGAGTACAAGCAGTTTCTTGCTAACAACGATATGCCGCAGCTTGAAATCCTGCGCTTGCCTAACGATCATACCTCTGGCACAACTCCTGGTCGTCTCACACCACAAGCTGCTGTTGCCGAGAACGATCTCGCGGTGGGTCAGGTTGTTGATCTCGTCAGCCATAACAAGGACTGGGCAAGTACAGCGATTGTGATCACTGAGGACGATTCGCAGAATGGTCCCGATCACGTCGATGCGCATCGTACTGAGTCTCTGGTTGTCAGCCCATACACTCAACGCGCCCATCCATTTGTCGATCATACGCTTTATGATACGGCTGCTATGGTTCGTACCATTGAGTTGATCCTCGGCTTACGTCCTCTTAGCCAGTATGACAATGCCGCGACTCCAATGTGGCGCGACTTCCACAAGAATGCCGATACAACGTCGTTCACGGCACTTCCTGAGAAGTTTGGGCCAAATCAAGTGAACACGTCGTCGTCCTATGGTGCTCAAGAGTCTTCACAGATGAACTTCAATGTTGCTGACATCTCTTCACAAGACCAGCCCCTGAACCAAATTCTCTGGCATGCTGTGAAAGGTGCCGACTCTGACTATCCTGGCAGTACTGGCGGCAGTTCTGCACCTGATAGTGATGGCTAAACACTCCAAACACTAGAATGGAACGTTAGCATATCAACAGAAGGGACATACGGCATTATGTCCCTTCTGTTGATATGGAACATTGCTGCCCTACCTACATACATTTATGCACTCACTGTAATCGTTCCTGTTGCGCTATCGACGTGGACAGTCAGTGCTGTAAGGGGCGAGTTGGCTGGCGGTTGTACAGGAGTTGCTCCTTGTGCTGGATCAAAGGCGGCTCCATGACAGGGGCAGAGTAAGAGTTCGCTTTTCGCGTCATAACTTACCTGACAGCCTGCATGTGTGCATACTGCGTCATACGCAACGAATGAATCGTTTTTGAGATGAATGAGCACACCTGGATCACCAGAGGCAGGAATAGTAAAATTCATGGCACTGTTTACAGGGATTGCATTGACTTGAGCGGTCGTACTTGTTGCGGCTGGTGTTCCATTCTCCGCCGTCGTTTCTGTTGGCGTACCACCTCCTCCACCTGTTGCAGTGCTTGATACGTTAGGAGCAGTGCCACTTTGCTTTGTTTGTGATGTGCCTCGTAAAGCAGAGAGTATGCCAGTGATGCCAAGTACTCCTCCTACACCACTCAATAGTCCAAGTAAGAAGGTACGACGGACTCCGTTTTGCATAACGCGTGCTCTTGGCGAGTTCCGCACTTTGTTTTGCCTCGGAACAGCTTTATACTCATCAGTCGCCGACTGATTGTCCTCTGCAAGAAGTGCTGTGCGTGGCGTAATTCCCAGCAGTACCTGCTGAGTTCTTGAAGATTTTTCTGGCGACGCAAAAAATAGTTCATCAACTGTAGGTATACCTGTTGCAAGAGGGCCATTGATGAGTAGTGTGAGCCAGCAAAAGGTAAATACAATATCAGCACCGTAAAAATACGGATAGACGCGCCACGTTGCCGTGAGATAGAAGAGCAGGTTCAGGAAGAGACCGAAGAAGGTTGCTAGCCGGAAGAGTATACCAAAGAGCGTGCCGAAGCCGATAGCAATTTCTCCGTAAGCAATCAACAAGCCGAAAAATATAGCATGTGGGGCCGCGACTTGAAGCAGAAGTACTTTAAGCGGAGAACCAGTTGCAAATCCGGCGATCTGGTGTCCGATGTAACCAGTCGCCGTTGGCTGAAAGAACTGTGGATCAGTAAGCTTTTGAATACCTGCATAGACGAAGGTAATACCAAGAAACAGGCGGAGTGGGAGTAGAACCCATCCCCTACTTTCGTGCGTAAGGTGCTTTTCTTGAGACATGATACGAACTCCTGTAACAGGTTATAAAATAGTCTATTTCTATTTTTATACCGCACAGAAGTTAACGGAGTGTTAATGAATAGCGTTGTATTAGCCACTTTTTTGTTGTAGTGCTTCTGCGAAATGTAGCACAGAAGGGAAGCGTTCCTGTGGTTTCTTCGCGAGCGCACGCAAGACAACATTACTAAGTGCAGGTGATAGATGTGGCGCGAAGAGCGTCAAAGGTTGTGGCTGCATTGTGGTATGAAGTTGACGCATAATCTGTTCTGAATGTCCCTGGAAGAGGATACGTCCGGTAAGCAACTCATAGGCAATCGCGGCTAAGCCATACTGATCTGATGCTGGTTGTGCTAGTCCATACCAACATTCAGGAGCTATATAGGGGAACATATCGGGCGTCTTGACCAAGAACGAGCTATCTTGTGCAACAGAGAAATCTGTCAGCAAAATGTGTATGTTTCTTTTGCCCTTCGCTCTCGTGCGAAGTAAGAGGTTGGAGAGCTTGAAATTTTGGTATAGAATAGCATGGGTGTGTGCGTGTTGCAAGGCATCTGCGATCTGCATAATAATGGCTGCTACTTCACTTGGTGGCAATAATTTTGTTGTCCCTGACTGATGGAGCAGAGTCGCGAGTGAGCCTTCACTATAATAGGGCATCGTTTTATAGACAAAGGGAGAGCCACTAATATAGGATTTGCCACAATTGAGCGGGGACAAAATATGTGGATGATCTAACACGCTTAGCAAGTCTATCTCTTGCTGAAAGAAATTTGTTTCAGTTGTCACATTTGTACTTATAGTTGGTGGCAGTACGTTCATCTGAATCGTTTTGAGTGCTACATCCTGCTCACGCAACCTATCATAGGTTTGATATACCTGTCCGAGCGGTCCACTGCCCAGGAGTGTTTTCATGTGATAACGTCCGATGCTCAGTCCCTCTAACGAAATCTTTTGGGCCGGTTTCTGTTCGCCTTGCACATCGTGAGTAGAGATGTTGATGATTGGTGCAATGTCGGTAACACGCGTTGGTAAGGCCAATGCTGGAGTAACTGGGTTTTGTGGAAAAGGCGTTTGTATAGTTTGTTCAGGACGCGAAAACGGTTGCTGAGGCGTCTCTGGCACGAAGGGGAGTGGGTCTGTTATTGGTGATGATGGAGGAGAAGGCAGTTGTAAGATGGGGAATAATTCTGTATGCAATGCTTGCGCGGGTGGGAGCGATTCGGTCCGCGGTGACGGTAGAGCACGTGTTTGTGAGTGAAGAGCAATAAGTGGTGGGTCCCAACGATACTTCAGTATAACTTGCTGGAGAAGACGCGAGAGAAAGAAACGCGTATTCGGGTCATACTGCCCCAGTACAATCGCGAATGGGACAAACGAACCACGCAAGAAAAGCGTGAATGCTTCCAATGTGCTTGTAGCTATAAAAGACTGATAGCCAACAGAAGCTAGTAAAGACGCGATAGTACGTGTACGCTGATTGTCAGCGTCCAGCAGCAAGATTGTGTGAGCATGGAGAGGTGTAAGTAGTGTCCCTTTTAAGGAAATTGTTGTACGTATCTCCTGCAAAAGAGTGAGGAGCATGTCAAGTGTATGAGTTGGCTGGTCAATAGAGAAAAAGATGTCATGTGTGTTTGTATGTTGCATTACGTCTTGTCTCACACCGCAAGTGTTTTCTACACGATTGCACTACGTTTGACGGCAAAGCCACCTATCTGTGTCTTTGCTTAGAGACAGGAAGAGAGTCTTCTATGCTCTACAATAAACGAGACCGCCCCCGCTTTTCGTTTATTTCCTTCCCCTTAACTACCATGATGCACGATAGTAGAGGTTCTGTCAAATTTTGTACCAATTGGTCCCTCATATTCAACAGGGAGAACAGCAAGAAACTGCACATAAGTGTGCAGTTTCTTGCTGTTCTCCCTGTTGAATATAAATACTGTTAGCTTACCATATCTTCAACAAACCATATCCAGCCTCGCGTGTCCACGAAGATGCCAACGCCTACTCTATGAAGCGTTGTACTCGTCAGATGGATGCGATGCCAGCCCGAAGGTGGTTCGTTTATCATGCTTTCTTGTACATTGTAGACGCCGCCCCACGCTGATGGATAAGGACCTGCCATACCGATACATTCACCGCAGTCACTTACTCCTTGAAAACCTTCGTTCTCAATACGTACACATTGACCTAATCCACTGGGGCAGGTATGGCTAAAACCGCAATGCACCATGTCCCATGCGTGTTGACGTGCCCCTGCTGAAAGTGTCGTATTCCAGGTGAATGGATAGAGGCCACGCGCGGCACGGTCACTATTGATAAGCCCGAAAAGTTGTTGAGTTAATTGTATCTCCGCGCTTGTAATCGCAGGCGGTGGTCCATAAGGTGAATTACCGAGACCGCCACCAGGAATTGTACTAGGTGGTGTAGATTGTGGTGGTGCAGTTGTCGGTGTTGGTTGCGGGTTTGTAGTAGCTGTAGGAGTCACAACTGGTTGTGTTGGTGCAGATGTTGGTGCTGGTTTTGGAGTTGATTTAGGCGTTGGAGTTGTGAGCTGTCGAGCAATAACTATTTGTGGTGTAGCAGTTGGCAATTGGTCTGCGTCTATTTTATTAGAAAGCAGTGTTTGTGGTGGAACGGATGAACGTCCTTGTTGTGGCCCACAAGCACTCAAGAGAACAATAGTCAGCAAACCAAGCACAATAGAAATTTTTCTACCCACGATAGTGTACCCTCCTAAAGATAACGCATTACAAAATGCGTAACACATAGGAAGATAACACATTTTCGATGTATTTCTGTGTATCAGAGCGAAATTTGGTACTTTTGTGTGAGGTGGCACGTACCTATGCTAAAACCGACATGTCATGACTATCGCGCTCATATCGTCAGGTTTGGCTCTTACCGTCACGCTACGTTCCTGCCGTGAACGTTGAAGCGAATGCTCGACAAGCAGGCGTGCTGCCGATGTGCGAGGGCTACCGCGTAGAATGTCTTCAATCTCTTCGTCAGTAAGATTATCGTGGATACCGTCTGTACAGAGCAGGATACGGTCTCCTGGAATAACCGCAATTTCGGATGTATGAATTGCTGGTGGTACTGGTCCACCGAGTGCTTGCGTGATGCCCCCACGTAGTCGGAAGTAACTGAACTCCATATCGGTAAGCTGATCGGCTCGCATTGCTTGGTCGATGCGGTGCGCATCTTCATCCTTGACGACATGATTTTCTACGAGTTTTGCGAGGAGTCCATCATCGTTTGTGAGACGTTTCAATGGCTCATTTTCACGTTGTAGGTAGACACGGCTATCCCCCACATGAGCGTAGAAGAGTGTGTAGCCACGTGTCTTTTGCTCTCGACAGATGGCAGCCATTGCCACTGTTGTTGCGAGATCGTCGGTGCCTGCACGGTTTGCCCCTTCGGTTCGCACAAGGTCGTCGGCACTTTGTACAAGGTGTTCCAGGACGGAGCAGAGGAAGTTGTCGCCGGGGTTATCAATCAGATCATAAATTTTGCGTCTCTTTTGCAATTGTTCAAGCACACGCCGCCAACCTTGATAGGTTGCACGGACGGCTGTCTGCGATGCGATTTGTCCAGCCGCACTCCCGCCAACACCATCAAACACGGCTGCTAAGCCACTCCGTTCGTCAACAATAATGCTATCCTCATTACGAGTAGGATGGCGTTCGCAAGGAATCGTATGCTTCGCAAAGAGCAGTGGAGT
This sequence comes from uncultured Ktedonobacteraceae bacterium, assembly GCA_964248005.1. Taxonomy (GTDB): domain Bacteria; phylum Chloroflexota; class Ktedonobacteria; order Ktedonobacterales; family Ktedonobacteraceae; genus JBBQVS01. Next base: position 9,452 of record CAXTWV010000056.1, read on the forward strand.
AAGTTCCGCTGCATGGTACGCTGAATGTGTAAAAGGCAAATGTATAGAATGCCCATTGGAGGTATTTTGATGAGTATATTGATTCATGTTATGGTGCGGCATCGGCGTCGAATGCTGCCTTTCAGAATTTGTTATCACTGTTTTTTACTGCCATAAAAGAATATAGTGGTCATGATTGATAATATCCATCCTAATGTTTTTAGAAAGTCAGGTATACGTGTCAGTATAGCAGAAAGCAGTCTAAAAAGAAAAGAGTTTTGTGCTCTTTTCTCTAAATTAGCTTTGCGATACGTAGAAAATTCTCAAACATCACACGCGTATGCTCTCGGTATCGTGCATAATAGTGTGGACGTTCACTCATGATCCGCTCATATTCACTATCTCCAACAGCATTGACGATTTCCTCTTTCAGTGAAGGTTCACGTAGCCATGTGTCAAGCATCGCTGGTGTCAGCTCTACATGGTATTGTATCCCATAGGCATTAAGACCGTAGCGAAAAGCCTGATTTGCTGTCTTCTCACTGGTGGCTAAACGGACAGCACCAGGAGGAATCGCAAATGTGTCTTCATGCCACTGATAGACCAGTTGATATCCTGCAAGCCCTTCGTACAATGGATCATGCCTTCCCTCGTCGGTGCATTGCACCTCCGAGAAGCCGATTTCTGTGATAGTGTGTTTCTTGACGATCCCACCAAGCACACTAGCAAGCATTTGTCCGCCTAAACAAATGCCAAGCACAGGAATTTTTTGCTCAACAGCGGTACGCAGTGCGGCTTTTTCTGGCAAGAAGTATGGATATTTCTCGTCCTCGTTCGCGTTTTGTGGTCCCCCGAATACAACCAGCGCACTATAATCGGTAGGATTTGGAATGGGTTGCAATGATGCATCAATAACATCGTAGGCGATGCCGTGTTCTTCCAATATTTCGCCTATGTAGCCTGTTGGATCATCTGCTATATTGATAATGGTCAAGACACGTTTCATGCTATGGTTTACTCCCGGTACAGACTATTTCAGCATTCCAGGTTTGGCCTGCATCGAGCAAGAGAGGCCATATAAATGTAAGCGAACTGCCTTGATGAGTACGCTCAAAGCCAGCCTCGGAGCCTGTCACCGTCTCTACGGAGAAACGCCAAAGGGTTGCCTCTTCGCTCAGCGAAAAGCCCATGTCTTGTTCAAGCCAGCTATTGCCGATATGCACTTCTCGTACTCCTGACACTTCGCCCGTGCTATCAAAATGTGTATTCTCAAGTGTGTGGCCTTCGACAAAATAATATGCCTGATCGTTGCCACCACCACCAAGCAAATTGACATTCCATTCACTGCCAAATTGTGTTTGTAGACGTGACTGTCCCTTATTTTCGATGCTATAGCGTACCATCAACTTTTCTTCGCCGAGTGGTAGGATAACTGTTTTTGTAAGGGAAACAGGCAGAGGACTCAGGGCACCAGCACGACGTACTTGTCCGTCACGGTGCAGAGTGATGGTAAGACTCTGCTCACCTTGCTCTACTCTTGTCTCGTAAGGTTGCTCGACGAAGTTTCCTTGCTCCTCAAAACGCACCTCTGCGAAGACGGGTAGCGTCAGGCCAGAAGGTAAGAAATGGTCGATCAAGCTGTTACGGCGATAGCGGTCTACTACAAGATGACGATCAAGATCAGGCTCTTTTGTGCGTACCGTTGTATGTGGTGAAGCCGGTTCGCTCTCCGCTTGCCCGACCGTTTGTGTCATATTTCGTTCACTCTCAACATGTCGTTTGCGGCGTTCTTGCTCATGCTCACGCAATGTTTGGTGATAGCTCTCTTGACGCCGTGTCATCCCGCTACTCATATTGTGCGCACTCCGTCGCATATCCCACTCAAAAAGCGTGCCGCCACGCTGCGGGTCCAGATACACATTCTGCTGATCGCTCTCCACAATCAATTCATTATAGGTGTCGCGGTCAAAATCAGTGAACTCATAGTGTTGCCAATGGCTAGCACCGTAGCGCGTAGTATCAGCAATATTTTCGGCTTGAATGAGGTGTTGATAGATAGCGGTGCGTACATGCGCCATGTAGATACCACCAAATAATCCGTGCCAGTAGGTATCGTTGGCCTGTGCCTTCCACAAATGCACATGACCACTTTCTTCATCAGGTGCTAGTGCTGAATAGACGTTATCGTGGACGCGCAACATCTTCTTATGCTGATTGTTGATTTCGGGGTAGCGTACCAGGAAGTTGCGCCAGAAGCCGCCGCGCATAAATTGGAGCATCTCGTCTTGTTTGTCATGCTCTAATTGATGGAGGAGTTTGCCAAACGCAAACGACTTCTTCGGTGGCAAGGCCCACTCGGTCATCTCGATGTAGGAGGACGTTGGAATATAGATGCGTCCCAGTGCTGGATGTGTGCGAGCATACTCGCCTAGAGGCGTTGTATGTAGCCATTCGCTGTTTTGCTCAAGTGCGGTAAAGAACTCCTCGACCCAACCATTTCTGCCATTTGATCCCCAGCAATAGGGGCCAGTCTCAGGCCAACTTCCAAACTTCTCGCCATCATCGCCCATGACAAGAATACGGTTGCCATCGAGTGTTGCCAGTGAGCGCAGAGCTTCGATGGTCTCGCCAACTGGACGCCACGGTACAGTGTAGCGTAATGTTTTACTAGTGGCGTACACCTTTAGCACGGTACTCTGATCTTCAGTGGCATAGTAGCCGTAGAGGTCGTCATCTTCCAATCCGACATTCTTAAAATGCACGTCGTCGAGAATGGTCCACTCAATACTGGCCTCGCGTAGAAAGCGTGGCAATCCTGGTTCCCACACACGTTCAGCAAGCCACATACCCGTTGGCTTCTCACCAAAATCACGTTGCACACGCTCTGTCAATCGTCTAATTTGTGCCAGTTTATCATCGTCGGGAATTGAGGGTAGAATAGGCTCGTAATAGCCACCACTTACCATCTCGACCTGTCCGCGTTTCACAAGTGCCGCAACACGTTGCAGGAAATCTGGGTGAGCTTCTTCCATCCAGTCAAGCAGCGAACCTGTATAGTGAAGCCCCAGCCGAACGCTAGGATGTCGTTCTAATGCCTCAACCATAGGCAGATACGACTCCTCATAGACCTGCTGAAATACCCACGGAAAGTTACCCACCGGCTGATGATTGTGGAGTAGCAAACCGAGATGAATACTGCTTCTGCGCCCTATCGTCATATGTCCATCACCACCTAAAATAATATAGCAAAGTAACGTGTTGCCTATCATCCATGAGACAACGCGTCCAAGATTGAGTGTTTGATATTGTTTTCTATAGCTTTCCTTCTACTATATCACATGAAGGTAAACGGTAGGGACCGATTGATCGCGTCCAAAGATGGGGGCGGTAGAGGGGTAACACGTCGGCAATGATTCCTTGCCCTAACGTGAACCCCTCCCAACCCATCTTTGGGCGCAATGAATTGTGCCCCTACCATTTACATTTAATTCATTCCTAGAAGATGCATTTCATGCTGAAGCGTCTCCGTCAACCCATCTTCTAACGCGCGTGGCTGATAGCCTAAATCTCTCTTCGCCTTCGCATTACTACCAATATAGGTAACACCTGCACTGCTACGTAAGTACTCCGCGCTATAATCGGCAGGAACGGGGACAACCCTCTCGACCACTCTCATTGTTGCTGCCATAGCTTTCATGACGGTTGGTGGTACCTCAATGCGCGGAGCAGGGATGCCTGTGATTTTCTGTGCCATGTGCATTGCTTCGACAACTGTGTGTGTTGGTCCAGCGATGATATAGGACTCACCAGTTGTGCCTTGTTCCATTGCTAGAATGTGTCCACGTGCGATATCATCGACGTGCGCCCAGGAATAGGCTGTTCGCGCAGGGAGAACGGGCAGTTTGCGTTGCAGGTATTGAATAAATGTTGTGCGTACACTACTTGTATCCTCAGGTCCGTAGATCACTCCTGGCATGACAACCACCAGTGGCAAACCGTCTGCAATCATAGGGTCGGCAACCTCATAATGTGCAACCCACTTGGTGCGGTCATACTCGCTTAGCTGCGGACCTGTATAATGATAACTTTCATCGACAAGCTTGCCATGTGTATCCGAATTGACGGCAAGTGTGCTAGTATAGACGCCCTTCGCAATACCCAGTTCTTTCATCAGTTCCAGGACATTGCGTGTCCCCTGAATATTGATTTTCTCGCCTTCACTCTTGTCTTTGACACCGATTTTGTACCAGCCCGCGATATGAAAGACGCCATCGACTCCTTGCATCGGTGTGCGCATACTCTCTTTGTCGGTCACATCACCCTGATGAACAATGACACCGAGATCAACAAGGCTTTTCGCTTTCGCAGGATTACGCACGACTCCGACAACCTCATGGCCTGCTGCGCGTAGTTGACGTGCTACATGGCTTCCTACGAAACCAGTGGCACCCGTTATAAAATACTTCATGATGATTGTTTTTCCTCCTCTTGAATAGCTGTAGATGCAATTCGCTCTAGTCCATACATAAGTGCTTGTAGGGCGGTAGAGAATTCGGGTGCGAAATGCACTTCAAACATATGTAATGTCGGCTGTTGTAGGGCCTGTCGCACGATAGGTGCAGGATCAGAGAGATGCCACAATCCAATCACAAGCGCATGAGACTGCAACAGGAGCGAGGCACCTTTTCCAGGTTGTAGGAATGGTAAACATTGTTCAAGTAGTGAGCCTGTGTACTCAAAATGCTCTAATAAAAAGTATTTGAATGCGAGGGCTGCGTCCAGATCAATATTTTGCTCAAGCATGGTATGGAGAATGGCAAGGAGACGTGTCAATCCTGACCGTATCTCTAATGGCTGACACAATACCTTCGCGACCTCTGGAACAGTGCAAGGATGAGCAAGCGCTTCCAAGTGCGCATTAACCTCTGCGAACCAAACCGTGAGTTGCTGTTCCACCAATGTCAGGAAAAGGCTCTCCTTAGTCTTAAAGTAGAGAAAGACGGTTCCCTTTGCCAGCCCAAGCGCGTGCGCGATATCAACCATCGTCAGTGACTCATAGCGTGTTGTTTGGAACAACCGCCACGCCGCATCAAGGATGGCTTGCCGTCGCTCCTGCTTCTGCTCGTCGTGTACTGCCCTGTGTC
>CAXTWV010000056.1:14674-16033 GCA_964248005.1 uncultured Ktedonobacteraceae bacterium
ATATTTATCGCAAACTTCTGATGTATAACCCTTGCGTTATATGTAAACATCAGGTTATACTTGACGTAGGCGACTCTGACTTTTTCCTCTATCTGTATATGTTACACACCGGTATGATGATAGACGTATTGTCTGTTATCAGGTCGTATGTACAACAGGAGGGCCGTTCATGTCTAAGGAAAGTTTGTTTCCTTCCCGACGCGTTTTTCTCCCCTTCTCTCTTGCCTTTGTCCTTTTTTTGATTGTCGCGCCTTCGGTGCTAGCAAGTCCTCACGTTTCGCTTGTGGGTCCCAGACAACGCTATCTTGTAGTAGGTGATTCGCTTGCCTTCGGGTATCAGCCTGACATCAACTATGACGATGGCTATGCCAACGACTTCTATAGCAATCTACAGAGTCAGGGCGTACACAAGATGGCGAATCTTAGTTGTCCAGGCGAGAGTAGCACAACCATGATTAATGGTGGTTGTCCTGTTCCCGTGTTGCGCAAGTTCCCTTATCTTGGTACACAACTGAACGCTGCTCTGTCCTACCTTGCCCATTATCCGGGACAGGTCAGCCCAGTAACGCTTGACATCGGCTCAAACGATATTTTGTCCGATATCAAAAAAAGCACTTGTGTCATTGACACGACGAAATTTGCGAGTGATTTGGCAACGCTGGATACAAACCTTACACAAATTATCCTGCCAAAGCTCCATAACGCGCTTATGGTCAATGGTAAGCGTACTGGCGATCTGATTATGATGAATTACTACGACCCGTATCAGAACTCTTGTCCAAATACGGTGTCGTATATGCAAATCTTCAATCAGCATCTTGCACGTGATGTCAACGGTTATGGTTCCATAGCTGACGTGTTTAGTGCCTTTGGTGGTGCCAAGACGCCTAACGCGAATATTTGTAAATATACTTGGGAGTGCAGTATTTTCCATAATGTCCACTCCACCGATTCAGGCTATAGCGTGATCGCTTCGGCTTTTGAACAGGTAGCAGGTTACTAAAGGATGAATGAAATCGTGGGTTAGCTATGTATGTAGAGGATACGTATGTCGCTTGCTGATCCGCGATTTTTCTATGTTGCCAGGTTAGAACAAATGTAGGGGTCTAATTCATTACACCCTTGTCGGCAATTGACCATGTTAGAGGATATGATGAAACGGTGCATTAATCCTGTGGACATTCTCAATTGCCGACGAGGGTGTAATGGAATTAGACCCCTACATTTGTTCTTGGTTAACGACAGTTCTCGTGTGCTTCTTTTGTTGCCTCGGATACTCTACATTGCTTCCCTGAACTGCTATACTTACAGTATTGTTATGTTATGAAACATGAATAACAAAGGCGTGTACAAATATAT
>CAXTWV010000056.1:16133-19372 GCA_964248005.1 uncultured Ktedonobacteraceae bacterium
CATGAATAACAAAGGCGTGTACAAATATATAATGACAACTACAAAACTTTTATTGGTGGACGATCATGGACCGTTGCGCAAAGCGTTGCGCGAGGGGCTTGAGGCGACAGGAAGCGTGCAGGTTGTGGGTGAAGCTGCGACTGGACGTGAGGCATTAGCACGTGCGCTCGAACTGGATATGGATGTGATTTTGATGGACGTGCAGTTGCAAGATGCTGTGGTTGGGCGCAATGCGATGAGTGGTGTTGGAGCAGCTGTAGCGATACGACGCGAACGTCCACGTATGCCTGTAGTCTTTTACTCGATTCAAGATGATGATGAATATTACCGAGAATTTCGGGCGTCGGGTATTCTGACGCACTATGCGTATGTGCGCAAAAGTAACTATCTTTTACCAAGTATGCTCGTACCGCTCTTGCGTGATGCTGTTAATGGGCGTAGTCTTGTTGACCCGGAAATCGAAGATCGCGTACAGGAGGTGCGCGACCTGGACGAGCAATCGCCACGCACTTTGTTAGAACCAAACGAGTTGCGTGTCGCCGAACTAATGGCCCAGGGGATGACGAACGAACAAATCGCTGCACGACTGAATCTGCATGATAAACGTGCGGTCAGTCGCACGAATGGACGCATCTATGCCTCGTGGGGACTCAGTGACAATGCCGTTGATGATAAGGTTGCTCGTGCGCGTGCAACCCTGATCTATATTATGAACCGTATGATTATGTGGGACGAAGGCGGTGTTGCGCTAGTACAAGACCGTCGGGGTGAATGGGTTCCTCTCTATAAAGAAGCATAAAATTATGGAATTGCATACATTGCTTGAACCAGCACACCTTTTACAAACAATTGTGGTCGCACTTTCTATCTTCAACCTCATCGCGTTTCTCTGGCTCGCATTCACCGTTTGGCTTAATGGGAATCGTGGTCGTATGATTGCACGCGTCGGTGTTGTCGGTCTTGGCCTCTCCGCACTGTTTTTCTTTCTCCATGCATTACTGATTTCAGGTCCAATTGTACAAACGGCAGGGCTTGTGTCGCCTGATTTCTTATGGCATCTGATCTGGCTACCAGCCCTTGGCGTACCCTATATCTGGTTTGTAATTGGACTCCATTATGCCGCGCTTATCAATTCAGGCTGGCGTCGGCGTCGGCCTGCATTGTTGCTTTTGAGCGGTCTACTAGGATGTGCTGTTTTTGTATTGCTTCTGTTTAACGCATCGACATTTACCTTTCTTGGCACGGTGCGACTGCTGGCATATGGTGAAGTGCCAGAACCTGAACGAATGGGGCTTCTGTCGCCGCTTGTGTTGTTACCAATTCTCTTCCTCTGTTATGTAACGCTATGTGCGATTGGGCCGTGGTTCACGCCAACTCGTGTTGGGCGTCTGCTCCGTGTCTTGTGGTATGCAAGAGTCAAAAGTGAGCGGAGATTGCGACAACGTCTCGCCGACGCATTTTGGGATGACCATGTAGAGGTTGACCTGCTCGAAGAGCCAGAACTTTCCTGGCACCTTGCGCGTCCAGGTTTGCTTGTCGCCGCCTTGCTTATGGTTGGCTTGACGACATGTTTAGGTGTGCTTGGCGTCTGGTCAATGGTGAGTTGGTTGCGGCACGGAGCAGATGTTGAGACGGTTGTCCCTATAAGTATCCATGCACTTCCTCTTAACCTTTTTCTCCTTGATAGTATCGCGACAGGCTTTGTGGCACTTATTATTCTACTGCTTGGCTATTCAATTGTGCGACATGGTATTTTAATTGAGCGTCCACTCGCGCGACGTGGCTTTTTTGAGCAGTGGCGTGGCATCGTCATTATGGCGACGACGATTTCTTTGTTTATCGCGCTCCTCGTAGCTTTGACAGGCAGCAATCTTGGTAGTTTGTTGCTGATTACCACGCTGGCAACTGCCGCTTATGCCCTTTTCACATGGAGTAGCTACACAGCGCATGATCGCTATATCTCCATGCTTGGTCCATTTTTGCGGAGCGCAAACCTGCGTCATTGGCTCCAAACAGATGTCGAGAAGACAGAGCAAAGTATGGAAGACCTGTTCTTTCATCTCTGTAATGATGTGTTAGAGGTGCAATGTGCGCGTCTCGTCGTGCTTACAGGGGCAGTTACACGAAGCTTTACCTATCGTTGGCCTCTTTTTGATAGTCATGATGAAGAGAGTAAAGCACTCGTTTCAGTCAAAACACAAGGACAACTGTATACTTCAAAAGATGGGGAAAGAGGAGGAACAAAGCCCACGCCAACACGTGTGCGTATGACCATACAAGGGCAGCCGCTTATTTGCTGGGTATTACCAATTTATGATGAGTTAGGTGTTGTCGCGACATTCTATCTTGGGCCGCGTCATGATAGAAGCCTGTTTACAGAAGAGGATATGGACCTTGCACAGGCATGTGGGCAACGTATTCTCGACACGCTACGCGATCATGAAGCAATGCAAGCGGTAGCTGGTCTGTTGCGTCGTCGTATCGTTGATGTGAAACTGCTCGATGCGCAACACCGACGGGTGTTGCATGACGAAATTTTGCCGCAAATGCATCTTGCACTCCTGCGCTTAGAAACTTTACGTTACACATTGAATGATGAACAAAAGCAGATAACAGAAACAACCGTGCAACAGCACGAAGCACTTGACGATGCGGTGCAAACAATCAGCGATGCACATCGTCGTCTCGCCGCGATGATGCGAGCAAATACGCCGAGTGCGCCTCATCGTCTTGAGCGCGACGGTATGCTTCATGCGATCCGTATTATGCTTAAGCAAGACTTCCAACAGGCGTTTGACGAGGTGGAATGGGCTATTCCAGAAGAGACGATGAGCCGCATTGACGAGGTAGTGCCACCGGCTATAGCCGAACTCATCTTTGCTGCCGTACAAGAAGCTCTACGCAATGCTGCACGTCATGGACGCGGCTCAGATGTACATCGACGCCTCTGTCTTTCCGTAAAAGCTTCCTATGCCTCAAATCTTGAAATACTCATTGCCGATGATGGCGTTGGCATTGTCTCGGCAACAAGTTCGACTTCTGGTACAGGCGGTGGGCTGTTAACTCATAGTGCGCTTCTTGCTATTGCTGGTGGCAGTTTGCTTGTGAAAAGCACTCCTGGTGGTGGTGTGACCGTGCGTATCTTCTTGCCTGCGGAGTCTCTGCGGTAGGGACCGATTATGCAGATTGATAAAATAATGCGGATACGTCGATTGTAGGGGTCTAATTCTATTACACCC
>CAXTWV010000057.1:0-1543 GCA_964248005.1 uncultured Ktedonobacteraceae bacterium
ACCCTTGAGGGCCATCCCGTTCTCCCTGCTTTTTAGCCCCTTCTGAATAGTTACGCGAGGAATATTGGGTAGTAGACTTACTGTAGGGACTGATGTATCACGTCCTCTTGGCCTTCTCAATTGCCAACAAGGACGTGATACATCGGTCCCTACGGGCATCCGTACTAATTTGTTAATCTGCATAATCGGTCCCTACGATACGAGGGTTATGGCTCCAGTTGCGCTATCAACCGTAATTTTTACAGATGTAAGGGGTGTGGGGGCTGGTGGATTGACGACTTCAGCATTTTTGGCGGGGTCGAAGGCGGCCCCGTGACAGGGACACTGCAAAAGCTGACTGGGAGGGTCATAGGCTACTTGACAGCCTGCATGTGTGCAAAGAGCATCGTAGGCGACGAACTGTCCACTGTTGAGGTGGACGAGGACACCCGGATCACCCGATGAGGGAATTGTAAACGTCGTGGCACTGTTTTGGGGAACCGCACTCACCTGAGCAATCTGACCTGCCGTTGGAGTACTCCCTGTGGCTGTACTGGCTGGTGGGGGTGTTGTAACCGTCCCTGCTCCACCACCGTCTGTACCTGTCGCCGTTGTTTCATCGGAACTGCTACCTAGAATACGGAGGGCGTAACTCACCGCAAAGATTCCTAATGCAGCCGCTCCACCTGTCAGTGTTCCCCATAAAAAGGTGCGTCGCGTCTCTCTTTGCGTCGCTCTCTGTTGCATGATAACACCATAGCGGCTTTGTTGTTGCCTCTGTGGTGCGCGTTGCGTTGCTTGGTTTGCTACAGCTACGTTATTGGTAGTAGAAGGTGTACGCGTACCCACCGTTCCTAAGACAATACTGAGAAGTAATGCTATACGTGGTTGATATTGCACAGGTGCCGCTTGTAAGAGACGTAGGGACAAAATTTCATCGAGCGATGGCAAACCTGTGTGAATTGGACCATGGAACATCAGCGTAAGCCATGCAAACGTGAAGACAATATCCGCACCATAGAAGTATGGATAGACATGCCAGGAGGCAGAAAGGAAAAAGAGTAGACTCAAGAGTGCGCCAAAGAACGCGGCTGGCCTGAAAAGAAAACCGAAGAGTGTACCGAGACCTATCGCGATTTCTCCAAAAATGATTAAGATGCCAAAGAATTTGGCATGTGGTTCAGCAAATGAAGTGAGCAAGCTGTGAATAGGCGAGCCAACTGCAAAGCGTGTAATCTGACGACCAATATAGCCAGATGCGGATGTTTGAAAGAACTGTGAGTCCATAATTTTCTGAATGCCTGCATAGACAAAGGTGATACCGAGAAAAAGACGCAGTGGTAAAAGTGCCCACTGTTGTATAGAAACAGAACGTATATTTTTTTGCATTGTGGCTCCCGTTGGAAGAGGTCAAAACATGAGTATACAATTTCGTGAGTGTTCTCAAGGAGAGATTACAGCAAGAATCTGAAAAGAACATGAATAAAGAGCAGTGTAGAGATACTGTATTCTGGTCTTTTTTTATAGGGGGGGGGGGGGGGTTACAGACCGCAGGAAGTTGTAT
>CAXTWV010000057.1:1575-4301 GCA_964248005.1 uncultured Ktedonobacteraceae bacterium
CCCCCCCCCCGTCATCAAAAAAAGACCAGAATACAGTATCTCTACACTGTCTTAGGTACCATGTGCAATATACCTTGCGTGTTGGCCTCGATGCGTTCGTGCTCTACAAGCATTGGATGATGATTGACAGAGAGCCACATCGAAATAAAATCGTCATAGTGCTTGCTTGCGGGATGGCCCGACTGTCCGGGGGCGTGACCAGAGAGCGAATTGCTCATATCCGCGAGCGTGACGATTTGACGATAGGAGGGAACTGTGATTACCGTCTTTGGCTCTTGAGGAAGCGATGCACCCATATTGACGGTATCAATATCACCCCCAACGGGAAATGGTCCCCGGTTGAAGAATGGCGCGAAGAGTTTGACACTGCCCAATGTATGGTTGTAGGTCATTGTATGAAGAGCACCATACTGCCAGCGTATCAGGTCATCGCCAAACGTCTCACGTAATTCTTCCACTGTCGCAGTGAATGCACGGCTTAGAGCTTCTTTCCATGAGGCGGGACCGTTGACGATTACCGATGTGGTGAACCATGTATCATCTTGCGTCTTGAGTAGACGAATGAGTAATGGTTTGCTGCGACTAGCATAGCCATTGGCGGAGGCAAGAATATTCGCTCCTTTGCCCAGATAGGCTTGTAATAAGGTTTCGTCGTCGCCGAGTACAGCACTTAGTACTAGAAATTCTAAGCGTCTTAAGAACGTCGTGTAGATAGCTGCACCTGCACTCTTTGGAGCGAGTACGAAGTCCCAACCCCGTAAGATGTCTTGCACGTGTTTTTCTAATGATGTTGTGACATCTATACCAAGTATATGTGGCACTATTTCGACTGCTGGTAACGAGTACTGATCTGCTTGGATCCGCGCCATATCTGTCGGAGTAAGCTTATGCTTTTGTGTGAGCAAGTCCGTGATACGTTGGGCACGATAGCCATTTAGCCATTCATTTGTGATGTAGTGGGGGTAGTTGTCGTCTACAACACGGTTATTCGCGGTCACGATAAAGTGCTGCTCTGGATTGTAACTCTGTGGCAATTCGTCGAATGGAATAAGCCCTGTCCATTCGTATTCGCCTGTCCATCCGGGTGAGGGCACCAATGCTTGCCCTTTTGCACGAATGGGAATTGCGCCCGCCATGACATAACCAATGTTGCCTTCTTTGTCCGCATACACGACATTCTGTGCAGGTACATCCCAATCCTGCAAGGCTTCACGGAACTCAGACCAATTAGCGGCGCGATTGATCTTTTGGATCGAGGAAAGAATATTACACTGTTCTAGCCCAACCCAACGGAGTGCGAGCGGAAGTTCTTTGGGGGTACCAGTTCCATTCTGGCTTGTTCCGTCGGTATGTTGCGCTACACTGGTCAAAATAGGGCCATGACGTGTGATAATTACCTCTTCCACAAGCGGTTCTTTTTGCCCTTTGATGCGAATCTCTTCACGTACAACCGTTGCATTCTCCCATTGACCCTGAAACTCGTATTGATGTGTGTCTTGCGGGTTAACCTTCTCAATGTACAGGTCTTGCACATCGGAAACGGCGTTTGTGACGCCCCATGCGATATACTGATTGTGTCCAATAACGATACCAGGAGCACCAGGAAAGCTTGCACCAACCACGTCGATATCGCCCGCGACAAGGTGACATTCATACCAGATAGAGGGAGCGGCTTGCCCTAGATGTGGATCGTTACAGAGGATAGGGGCACCTGTCGCGGTCATTGTGCCATCCACAACCCAGTTATTGCTTCCACCAAGCATACCGAAGCCGCTCAGTTCCTTGAGTTGCTCATATTGTTCTAGCAAGCCTAGATTGACACCTGAATAGGCTACGCCAGAAGGAATAATCAGTGGATGTTGCGCATCGTAGCCCGACTCTAGTTGTGCGGCACGTTCAGGACCAACCTTTGAGACAATGCGGGCACGAATAAGCTCTGTTTCCCAATTGCCACCGAGGTTCCAACCCATCATCTTTGACCACTGAATGGTGTCGGCAGGACTCCACGGAGCAGGCTTAAAGCCGAGCAACGTGAACTCGACGGGAAGCCGATGTATGTTGTTCTCGATAAAGCTATTGACGCCCAAAGCATAGGCATTGAGGACACGGCTATTATGTGTAGAGAGACGTTGTACCTCTCTGGCTGCCGAGCGATGCATACCGAGGCGACGACAAAAACGGTCGGTTTCTAGTGCGATAGGCCCAAACAGCTCGGAGAGTCGGCCTGAACCGACGCGCCGATTGATCTCCATTTGCCATAGACGTTCCTGGGCATGTATGTAGCCTTGCGCGAAATAGAGATCGTCTTCGTTGTGTGCATAGATGTGAGGCACACCATAGGAGTCTGTCAAGACTTCAACAGGCTCATGTAACCCCTGCAGATGTAACTTACCTTTTGTCTTTGGGAGTGGGCGATGCGTGAAGGCATAGTATGCGCCATATGTCGCGCCCGCAACTCCTGCCAATCCTGCCGCTGTGAGTGCTGTTTTTTGCCACCACGACGCCATGATATGTCTCCTTCAATCAATAATATAGACAGTAGACGAATTAGACCCCTACAATACCTCTGTTCCTTTAGGTGTATCGCGTACCTCATACCCTTGTGCTTTGAGTTCATCGCGTATCTCGTCGGATAGTTTCCAATTACGGGCGGCACGCGCTTCATCGCGCTGACGTACTAAAGCAAGTACTTCATCATTCAGCGTGCGCAGCGCGTTTGCCTCGAC
>CAXTWV010000057.1:4401-12977 GCA_964248005.1 uncultured Ktedonobacteraceae bacterium
GCACGTAAGTTGTTTAAGCCGTTTTGTGCCGCGATGATCGAATCATCTGTAAAGTTCAGCTTCGAGCGATAGTGGGCTGTGAGCAACAGGTAACGATAGGCCATTGGGTCAATACCCTGTGCTTGTAGTCTGCTCAAAAGTAAGCCATTGCCTATCGAGCGTGACATTTTGACGCTGCCCAGGACAAGATGCTCACCGTGCATCCAGACCTGTACAGGCTGTTTTCCGCTTACACCTTGACTTTGTGCGATCTCATCCTCATGATGTGGGAAGCGCAGATCAATGCCTCCCGTGTGAATATCGAATTGTTCGCCGAGGTATTTTGTCGCCATTGCTGAGCATTCGATATGCCAGCCGGGGAAGCCAGTTCCCCACGGACTCTCCCAATTCATCTGTCGATCTTCACTTCCATGTTTCCAGAGCGCGAAATCTTCGGGCGCATGTTTATCGTCGGCAACCTCCATCTGCTGGCGTCCATGACCACCAGCACGTAAGTTCTCGACGGTGTTACCGGAAAGTTCCCCATAATTGGGAAATTTGCTTACATCATAGTAGACGTTGCTCTCAGGAGTAGTGTAGGCTAAGCCGCGCTCGATGAGTTCCTCAGTCATTGCCTGCATCTCTGGTATATGCTCGGTTGCCTTTGGACGTAGATGTGGTGGCAGAATGTTCAATGCATCCGAGTCATGCAGGTATTGCTCGGTAAAATGGGCCGCTATATCATAGGCATTGCGACCTGTGAGACGTGCTTCATGCTCTAGCTTGTCTTCACCAGTTTCGTCGGTATCGTTTTGCAGGTGTCCAACGTCGGTGATGTTGCTGATAAGAAACACATTGTAACCGTTGTATTCGAGCATACGCCGGACCCAATCGGTCATGATGAACGTGCGAAAGTTGCCGAGGTGAATATCTTTATAGACGGTTGGGCCGCACGCATAGATGCCAACTCTCTCTGGATTGAGTGGCGTAAACAGGTCTTTACTTCGGCTAAGTGTGCTATATAAGTAGATAGGTTTGGTAGTAGGTGTTGACATAACAAGCATATCTCCTCTGAATAGGTCAGGAATTGAGTATACATCTGGGAAAACATGGGATGTATGAGTAGCTCAGGCAGGGGAGACGTGCGGAAAACAGGGATACGCCATCGGGTGTTTCTGTTGGAGAGCACGACACGTTAACGTCCATAGAGGGCTGAGCTACTTCCTGCTACCTCTATGAACGTAACGACAGGTACAGAACCGCATTCTAGGATGTTGATGCACAATTCTCTCCAACAATGTAAGTAGTGTATCGCTTAATGAATGTATGTGTGTGTGTAGTATAACATACCTTATAAAAGATGGGAACTGGTTTTGAAGGGCATATGCCTTTCATCTACACCCTTGCAGCCTCTGTCGCCGTTCTCACCGCAAAGTAACTTGCTTGCTGGTGATGCACAACGACAGCGACCGTTGATTGTTCTGGTACCAGTTGATGTGCCTCGGTTAGCTCAACACCAATAGAGCTTGTGACGGGTAACAATTGAAACACCTTCTCATGATCGGCAAGATCAGGAATAGCTGGATAGCCCCAACTATAACGGCGGCCTCTCGTGTCATCAAGGGCTAGCTCGTGACGAATAATACGGTTCGTATATTCGGCGAGTCCCTCCGCCATTTCGACAGCAAGGCCATGCACAAAGTAGGCTTCGGAATAGTTGCCTGCTTGTTGTAACTTATCAATTGTTGCACTTGCGGGTTGTCCCATTGTCACGACTTGTAGTGCAACAACATCGAGCTTGCCACTCTCGACGGAGGCGAAGTAGTCGGCAAGGCACAGACGTTCACGTTCTTCCTGGCGTGGGAAGCGGAAACGTGTCACCTCTTTATGACTCCCATTTTTTTGTAGTTCTTGATAGTCATATACGATGAGTTCATTACCATGCGATTGGCAGGGGAAGTAGCCGTACACAACTTTTGGTTGCAGATAGCGTTGCTGACGCGCCTCACGCATCATGCGCTCCAAACGTGGACGGAAATCCTCATCGACAAGCCGATTGAACTCTGCGCCATGTGCTTTCCCGCCCCAATGGAGGCGATAGAGGGTATTGAGGTCCATGCATTCCGCAACATCCTCTAAGCCGATGCGTTCTAACACACGGGGTCCCCAGAAAGGCGGCGTGGGCAGTGTAAGTGCAGGCACAATACTGGTAGAAGGCTTTTCTGCGTCGGCATGTATGACTGGTTGCTTTTGATCAGTTTTTGTAGCTTTTTTCTGACGTTCGTGCAATGCTTCATCTTTATTATGCTGCACAAATGCGCTCCGATCTACCTGTGGATTGGTCAGCTTATCGACAATCTCCAGTCCCTCGAATGCATCTTTGGCATAGAAGACGCCTGGGTCATAGGCTACTGGTGCTGCGTCTGGTGTTTGTTCATCGACAAAGAGAATACGTCGTCCATAAGAACGGTTAATCGCCGCACCACCCACGATAATCGGAAAGTTGAGACCGCGCTTATGCAATTCTTTGACACAGAGCGGCATCTGCTTTGAGGTGCTGACAAGCAAGGCGGAGAGGCCAATAGCATCGGCGTTGACCTCGATAGCTTTGTCGATAATTGTATTCAAGGGAACCTGTTTGCCGAGATCGTATACAGTAAAGCCATTGTTGCTCAAAATTGTGTTGACCAAGTTTTTGCCGATATCATGCACATCGCCAAAGACTGTTGCCAGTACAACTTTGCCTTTCGTATAGCCTTCCACTTTCTCAAGATAGCCTTCGAGGTGAGCAACAGCGCGTTTCATGACCTCAGCCGATTGCAGGACGAATGGCAGAATGAGTTCGCCCGCTCCGAAACGGTCGCCCACGTCTTTCATGGCTGGAAGCAGGACAGCATTAAGAACGTTGACCGCCGCCTCGCTTGTTTTGATATGTTCGGTTTCGGCGCGTTCTGCGATGATCTCATCAATGAGTGGCTCAATCCCTTCCTTACGACGATGCAGAATTTGCCAGTGAATGCGTTCGGCTACGTTCATGCCTTCGGTGGGGTCAACTTTTGCATTGCCATCGTTTTGCTCTGGTCCGTGCTCTTCATAAAAGGCAATGTAGCGTGGTAGGGCATCGGGTCGGTTGAAAATCAAATCATCGGCTAATTGACGCTGTTCCGCGTCAACCTCAGCGTAGGGTGTGATGTGTGTTGGGTTGACAATCGCGAGATCGAGACCAGCTTTGACCGCATGATAGAGAAAGACGCTGTTCAAGACCGCGCGTGCATGTTGCTTGAGGCCAAACGAGATATTGCTGACACCCAGAATAGTAAGCACGCCGGGCAGTTCCTGCTTGATGCGTTTCAGAGCGTCGAGTGTTTCGATACCTGCCGTTTGTAGTTCCTCTTGCCCGGTTGTAACGGGAAAGGTAAGTGGGTCGAAAATCAGCGCATTTGGTGCTAAACCGTATTCATTGACACAGATATCGTAGATGGCATGGGCGATATCGACTTTGCGTGCCGTGGTTTTGCCCATGCCTATCTCGTCAATGGTCAAGGCAACGACTGCCGAACCATGCTCAATCGCCATTGGCAAAACACTGTCGATTTTCTGTCGTCCTGTCTCCATATTGACCGAGTTGATAATCGCACGCCCAGGATAGACCTCTAGTGCGGTCTGAATCACGTTGGCTTCGGTGCTATCAATTTCCAGAGGTGCCTCGATACCCATTGAAAGCTTCTTGACAACCTTCGCCATTTGCTCTGACTCATCAGTACGTTCTGTGAGAGCTACTTGCACGTCGAGCGTGTGCGCTCCACCCTCAACCTGTTCACGTGCGATACCTAGTATCGTATCGTAATCATCACTGAGTAACGCTTGCTTGGCTTTACGGCTGCCTTGTGCATTGACGCGTTCACCGACAATCATCGGCGATGGGTCCTGTGTTAACGAGGTTGCGCGAATACCACTAGTGACGAACGATGGTGTAATGAACTTGAAGTCTTTCTGCGTGAAATTGTTGTCTGCGATTGGACGTGGGTGACGCTGCACAGGTCGGCACGCATTGACGATTGCGCGTAGATGCTCATGACTATTACCACAACAGCCACCCACGATGTTGACGCCAAATTCTGTGATGAAATCGCGCAAGGCTATTGCCATTGCCTCCGGTTCCGTTGGATAAACCGCAAGCCCGTTCACGTTTAACGGAATGCCAGCATTTGGAATTGTCGAGATAGGCAAGGGACAGCTTTCCGCAAGATAGCGCACGGGTTCACGCATATAGTCAGGGCCAGTGGAGCAGTTGAGGCCGACGATATCGACACGTAACGCGACGAGCGTATTCATAACCGCCGCGATATCCGTTCCCAGTAGCATACGTCCACTTGTATCGAGCGAAACCTGAGCTTGAATAGGCACAATACGTCCTATCTCTTGCATTGCCTTACGCATTCCTGTAATCGTGGCACGAACCTCAAGAATGTCCTGACTGGTCTCGATGAGGAACACATCAATACCGCCTTCGAGTAGCGCGGAGGATTGTTCACGGAAGATTTCCACTAATTGCTGATAGGTGATATTGCTCAAGGTTGGGTCGTCAGATGAAGGTAACATACCTGTCGGACCGACCGAGCCAGCAACAAAGCGTGGCTGTTCGGGTGTACTATATTTATCGGCGAGGCGACGTGCGAGGCGTGCGGCAGTAAGATTAACTTCGTGTGTGAGATGCCCAATTCCGTATTCATCCAACTTGAGGCGGCTCGCCGTAAATGAGTCAGACTCGATGATGTCACACCCAACGGCAAGAAAGCCCTCGTGAATCTCTTCGATGACGGAAGGCTTGGTGAGGACAAGATATTCGTTACAGCCCTCTGTAGATTGACCGCCGTAGTCCTCGGCGGTCAACTGATACTGTTGTATATTTGTGCCCATCGCGCCATCGTAGATCAAAACACGCTGGGAAAGTGCATCGAGAAATTTATTCATGTGGCAAGCCTCTGTAATCTCTTCCATCTAGTCGTAGGTGATGTATGTATTGGGTATGTATTTGAGTGTATTATAGCACAGAGTTAGTTGAGTGTTATTGATAAGCTTGTGTTCGATAAAATATCTCTGTTATCTTAAATCGCTTAGCTCTGTGGCCTTTGTGAAAGCAACATGAGCTTCTTTTTAGGACTTGCTACCAGATGCACGATGATCTTCTAGTGAGTGAACCCAGGAAAGTTTTCCTTTTACAGCATTCTTCAGTCGTTTATCCTCAGTCCACAGTTCACAATCTTCTTGCTCTGCGAGGGCCAGAAAATAAGCATCATATGTTGCTGGCAAGCTAAAGCGGTAGGCCAGTTCTAATGCTCTTTGTGAAATACTCTGGCTCTGTGCCTTGTCATATGTTATCTCCGTCTCAAAAAATCCCGTGAGAATTTCTGTTGCTCTCTCCATTGTAATTTCACCTCGTCGCACGTTTTGGTGAATAATATTTGTGACCTCATAAGCAAGTAAAGCTGGTGCTAAGATGACTTTTTCATTGTCAATCCATTCATCTAACAACTGTTGAGCAACATCCGAATTTGAGTCTTTAAGAAGCCAGCTAATCGCAATACTCGAATCAACAACTACAACAGTATTTTTCATTTCTCTTTTTACACATCCTTTCTGGACGCATCCTCCAAATTCTGAGTTCGCTCTTCGCGCATTTGTCTAATTAATTCTGCAGAGTCCTCGAAAGGCTTTCCGTCGCGGTCTGCTAATGTCTGCTCACGCAAAGCACGTAGTCTTTTTGATGATTTTTGCGTAATAGGATGCCTTTGTTGTTCTGCTTCCTTCACTTCTACAGGAATAGCTTGCTCAATGATATGTCCAAGATATGCTCCTATTGACGTATTATGATCAGCCGCAGCTACTTTGATTCGTCGGCGCAGTTCTGGACTAACATCAATAGTGATTCTCGAACGCTTCGTATGTTGTTGCTTCTTGTCATCATGTTGTTCGTCAAATTCTTGTTTTCGTACAGCCATCAACAAACTCTTCCTTTCATTTGTTTATCCTTAGCTGTTATAATAACGACACAAATGATCTTTGTCAACTTGTGTAAATTACGACAAGGTGACAAGGTGACATAGTGCCTTCATATATAACACCTTTCTTGCATCTGGCATAATTATATTCCCTGACACAGTTAGAAACCTCATCGTCAGTTAAAACGTACCAGAAGGTATAGCAGTGGAGTTCTGCCCTAACAGATTGAGGAGCAAGCGATGGAAAAGCGTTTTACGCTGGGAATTGAGGAAGAGTTTCAGTTGGTGGATATGCAGACTGGTGAGTTATGTTCTGATGCGGACGCTATTATCGAGAAGGGGGTGGACTCACTCGGCGACCAACTCACGCAGGAAATGTCACAATCAACGATAGAATTAGTCTCAAAAATCTTGCCAGATATTGTTGTGGCGCGAGAAGAGGTACTTGCAACACGAGCCACCCTCGCACGGCTTGTTAATGAAGAGGGACTTGCCATCATTAGTGCGGGTACACATCCCAGTTCGTCCTGGCGTGACCAGAAGAATACGGAGGGCGAACGCTACATAGAACTGGCAAAAGAGTATCAAGATGTTGTGCGCTCCGACCTGATTTTTGGTCTGCATGTGCATGTTGGTGTAGAAAATAAAGACCTCGCGATTACTATCCTGAATCAGGTGCGAACATGGTTGCCGCATTTGTTGGCACTCTCGACCAATGCGCCGTTCTGGTCGGGTCGCATGACAGGTCTCAAATCCTATCGTGCGGTGCAGTGGAATCGCTTTCCACGGAGTGGTATACCATATGTGTTTCCTTCATGGGACCATTTTGACAAGTATGTACAAGACTTGATTGATATGGGTTGTATCGACAATGGTAAGAAAATCTGGTGGGACGTGCGTCCACATGCCTATTTCGATACCATCGAGTTTCGTGTATGTGACATGCCCTCGACGATAGAGGATACGTTGGGTATCGCCGCACTTTGTCAAGCATTGGTCGCGAAGCTGGCACATTTGCATGAACAGGGAAAAACTGTTCCCATCGTGAAAAGCCGCTACATTGAGGAAAACAAGTGGCGTGCCATGCGCTATGGCTTAGATGCCGAATACGTTGATTTTACGTCACGTCGCCGTTTGTCTATGCGTGATTCGATACGCGAGGTGCTCGATTTTGTTGATGAGGTGGTAGATGATTTAGGAAGCCGCCGTGAGATAACATATCTCCATACGTTGCTTGACGACAAACAGGGAACAGGGGCGGATCGGCAAATGGCGATTTATAATGAGACTGAGAGTACACAAAAAGTGATCGCGTTCTTGTTAGAGCGAACAATGCAAGGAGTATAACAATGGCGAACCGTTTTTCACTGGGCATTGAAGAGGAATTTCAGTTAGTACGGCGTGAAACGGGCGAGTTATGTTCATGTGCGCAAAGTGTGTTGGCAAAAGGCGCACCTTACCTGGAAGAGCAGATTAAGCCAGAGATGCTGCAAAATACAGTGGAATTGATCTCAAATGTGTTTCCAGATATAGCTGCTGCCCGTACCGAGTTGCATACGCTCCGTGTCTTGCTTAGCCGACTTGCACGCGAGGAAGGGCTAGCACTGGTAAGTGCAGGTACTCATCCGAGTGCATTATGGGTCGATCAAGAGCGAACCGATGGTGAACGTTATATTGACTTGGAAAAAGAGTATCAGGATGTTGGACGCTCTATTATGATTTTTGGCCTACATGTGCATGTCGGAATAGAGGATAAAGAACTCGCCATGCGTGCCATGAATCAAGTCCGAACATGGATTCCACAACTGATCGCCATCTCCTCGAACTCTCCTTTCTGGGAGGGACGTATGACGGGACTCAAGTCCTATCGCTCAGTAGTGTGGAAGCGTTTTCCTCGCAGTGGTATGCCTGAGTTGTTTGAGTCTCGGCAACACTTTGATGCATATGTACAAGATTTGGTCGAGATGGGCTGTATCGACAACGCCAAGAAAATTTGGTGGGATATTCGTCCACATCCCTTCTTTGATACTATCGAGTTTCGCGCCTGCGATATGCCTGGAACGATAGACGACACGCTCGCGATTGCGGCCTTGTGTCAGGCGATGGTGGCGAAACTGACCTATCTTGATGAACATGGTAAGCCAGTGCCGACGCTGAAGCGCGACTATATTGACGAAAACAAGTGGCGTGCCATGCGTTATGGTCTCGATGCTGAAGTTATCGACTTTTCAAAGAAACGCTCTAGTAGTATGCGTGACTCTATCCATGAACTCTTAGATTTTGTCGATGAGATGGTAGATGATCTTGGGAGCCGCCGAGAAATAAACTACCTGCGTACATTATTGGATAGCCCACGTGGTACCGGTGCCGACCGCCAAATGGCGTTTTATAAAGAGCATGGCGAAGACATTTCTCAGGTCAATCAGTTTTTGATGGAGCAAACCATGCAAGGTGTCACGCTTGAGGACGCTGATCTGTCAAATCGCTTTCTGCAATTCAAGATGTATGAAGAGAACGTATAGAAATAAATACAAAGATTGGTAGAGTGTTTTTGGGGGGGGGGGGGGGGGGGCGCGCCGCCCCCACACCCAGCCA
>CAXTWV010000057.1:12987-19297 GCA_964248005.1 uncultured Ktedonobacteraceae bacterium
CCGGAAAACACTCTACCAATCTTTGTATTTCTAATTTGTGACGCGACCTATACCGAAACGTGTGCTGGTTGCACTCGTTGCACCATTGGCCCAATCGATTTCGAGTAGCTGACGCGTGTTCTGCAACGCTGGCAGTACTTTCAGCGACTTGAGCGTACTTGTGTCTATGACATCGCCCGTGTCGGCTACATAGACATAGCGACCGGAGAGGTCATTCAAGACCCAACCTTCTCGTTCACAATAGGTTTGACAATTGCTCTCATAGCCACTTAATGAACCTAACTGCACGGTTGCCACAAGTGTTGGAGCCGAATTGGGCAACTTGCTTACATCATAGACTTTCACCTGATCGAGTGGGGCATCCATGACATAGGCACGCTTCTCATCGGGTGAGAGCGAGACGCCATGACTGGGCGCATTGCTTGCCGACCAGGAACATGAGCCACTAAATGGAATAGTATAAAGTGTCTTACCTGTCGTAAGGCTAAGGACTTGGAAACCACATGTGCTAGTAGATGTGGTGAAGGCAAGCGTATGTTTGCCATTGACCGTGAATGGACGAACACCGTTGATATCGGGGCCAGCATTGAGGATCACCTTGTTGGTGGTAGGGTCTACTACATGTAGGTAGTTGTAGTTACTTCCCATATAGCCGCCAAGGTAGACCTGCGTGCCATCAAGCGATATGACTGTGTTGTGTCCATCTGTGCCTGTTGCGATTGAGCCAATTACTTTGCCATCACTCGCATCAAGAATAGAATGTGTGCCATCAGTGGAGTCTGAGCCATGCGGCATGTAGATGGTTGACCCATCTGGTGTCACCGCAAATTGGTCTACACCAAACGAATAGTTGGCAATCCATGCGACCACATCATGTACAAGGTCATAGGCTAGTAAACTACCATTTTTGCCAGCACAATTGTTCATGCCACATTCGCTGATATACAGCAAGCCACGACTCGGCGACATTGACACGCCGCGTTTTCCTGCCTCTGGAATGGGGAATTGTTTGACTAACGCATGGTTGTTGTCAATGTCATACACATAAACACGTCCATCAGTTGGCACATAGAGCCAGTGTGCCGTTGTGCTACCACTTGGGTTAGGCGTGACGCTGACAGGAGTTGCAGTGCCTGTTGCCTGATAACTGCTTGCCTGGAAGGTGTGAGTAACACTATCTTCATTGCTGAATTGTGTGCCAATCATACCATTTACTTGCTCTGCACTGTTGTTATCCGTTGTATTGAGGAGCCATGTAGAGGGTTCAGTTGTTCCACTTTGCCATGCACGAGCACGTATGCTTGTCGGGTTTGTTCCCTGGAATTGCACATGTAGCGAGATTGCAGCACCATTTGCAGCGGGAATACCCGTGTCGATATCATTGCCTAAGTTGCTACCATCGCTACGTTGCGCACGTAGGAAGATGTCGCCTCTACTACTTCCCTGCACTACTCCTACGCGATAGTAGGTAGGATTGTATGCGGGTGCATAGCGTCCGAGCACATAGGCATCACTATTGCCATTACCACGAGGGAGAACAACTTTCTGTGTGATATCTACGTTTTGCACGTTAAAGCTAGACAGGTAGCCACGCTCCTGACTGTTCGCGCCAACAGTCACATTCCCGCTCCCTGCTGCAACAGACCAGTTCCAGGGTGAGCCTACGACAGTCCACCAGCCGCCAGTACTTGCACTGCCCCATCCGCTAGGAACGGTACGCTGAAATGTATCGGATGCAGCACTACCACTTGGTCCTGGGGTTGGAGTAATCGTGCTTGTCGAGGTAGGCGTTGGCGAAGCCGTACTTGTTGCAGTTGGTGAAGCCGTACTTGTTGAGGTAGGTGTTGGTGAGCCGCCACTTGCAAGCGAGGTTGCTTGATAGTTCTCATATTGGAATGTATGACTTGTAGTGGTGTCTTCATTACGTGATCGCACGCCAATAGCACCTGCCACCTGCTCCGCGCTATTACTGTCTTTTGTGTTCAGCAACCATGTAGCAGGCTCAGTTGTGCCATCTTTCCAACTACGTGCGCGAATGGTTGTAGGATTGACGCCTTGAAATTCGACACGTATCCAAACGACCACACCGTTTGCTGCCGTAATGCCTGTGTTCAGGTCGCTGGCAAGATTTGTGCCATCACTACGTTGTGAACGTATGGACACAGTGCTGCCTTGACCTTGAATTACCCCAACACGGTAGTAAGATGGTGTCGTTCCACCATTGTAGCGACCCAAGACATAGGCATCGCAGTTGATTCCACCATTGCTACAACGCGGAAGGACAATCTTCGCGAGTATATCCACATCCTGTACCGCTATATTACTCAACACTCCGCGTTCTTGTCCATTACCCGCGACAGTCACACTCCCCGCTCCAGGTGCTACACTCCACGCGGTCGGGGTATCAAGTATTGTCCATGGACCACCCTGATCTGCTGTACCCCAGCCATTACTGACAGTACGGCTAAAAGTGTCTGAGGC
This sequence comes from uncultured Ktedonobacteraceae bacterium, assembly GCA_964248005.1. GTDB lineage: Bacteria > Chloroflexota > Ktedonobacteria > Ktedonobacterales > Ktedonobacteraceae > JBBQVS01. The sequence continues at coordinate 15,469 of CAXTWV010000057.1, forward strand.
AATTCCGCCACTGGCTTTTACATGACTTGTAGAAAATACCCCTTCTATAAGAGTGATTACTAACAGACTCATAATCGCAACAATGCTTAATACTCCCCACCATCGTCTATTGCGCGTGGGCGAGAATATAGAATGAGACCACTTACTCATAAACTCTTTTCCTCTACAATGAAATTTATTCAGTAAGAGTAGTATAGTGAAAAGAGTTTATGTATTGGTTGAGGTCAAGTTAAGATGTAGTTGTGAAATCATAAAGTTGGTTCACTACTCATCATTTTCTCGTGGCACGAGATGAATATCCATTGCGGTACTCAACCGCAACAAACGGTTGACAGTGGAACTACGCAAGATTTCTTCCCACCAGCTACGCGCAGGCTGGCCTAGCACGATCTGTGTTACCTGATGCTCTTTTGCTACCTGCACCAGTGTTTTGGCAATATCGCGGCTACTGATGCGTATCACCGTCGCTCCGAGGTCTTCTGCGAGTTGTGCATGATCTTCTACCCGACGCAGTGCGAGTTCGTGTTGCCGTGTTGCATCGGAGCCAAATTTGAGCAATCTCGTCAGCTTGCTGATGAAGGCTAGATACCCTTCTGGGGTGATAGAAATAGCAATCAACTCTGCATGCAAGCCGTGAGCCAAACGCCATGCATCGCGTATCACCTGACGTGTATGAGGGCGAGCATCAAATCCTACCAGCACTCGCTCGTTAGCAGGCCATAGCTTGGTGATCTTGTGGTCTGTCATATAGCGTTGCAACTGGGACTCGGTTTTCTCTGCTGTGCGTCGCAACGCAAGTTCGCGAAGCGCAGTCAAGTTCCCCTCGCGGAAGAAATTGTTCAGCGATGTCTCAACCCGTTCAGGTGGGTAAATGTTACCATGACGCATACGCTGACGCAGGGCACGGGGAGAAATATCAACAAGTTCGACCTCATCAGCATCATCCAGTATACGGTCTGGCAGTGTCTCGCGTGTTCGTACCCCTGTGATGCTTGCGACGACATCGTTGAGGCTTTCCAAGTGTTGAATATTTACGGTCGTCACCACGTCGATGCCAGCGTCAAGCAAATCTTCGACATCCTGATAGCGCTTGGCATTCTTGGAACCAGGAGCATTCGTATGCGCTAACTCGTCCACTAGCACTACCTGGGGATGGCGGGCAATGATCGCGTCGGTATCCATCTCTTCAAGCGTTACTCCGCGATACGTAATCTTTTTGAGTGGAACGACTTTCAGATCGCCTACCATCGCCTGTGTCTGTGGACGTCCATGTGTCACCACCACGCCTATGACAATATGCGTTCCACGCGCTTCGCGTCTATGACCTTCTGCGAGCATTGCATATGTCTTACCAGAGCCTGCAACAGACCCAAGATAGACGCGAAGGTGTCCACGTCTATGACGATGACTGTTCGTTTCAGAAGCGGGGATTGAATTTTCTTCCTCATCCTCATCCTCGTCCTCTGGAGTATCGCGAAGATTGTACCGCTTAAGGAGCGTCTCAGGATCGGGACGCCCCTCCTCGCGTTGGGTGTTGTCAGGTTTGTCTTGACTCATCCTTAACCAACTTACTTTTATTGCTTCCCATCAAGTGCGAGATTGAGTTCTAACACATTGATGTATGGCTCACCGAAGATGCCTAAGAAACGTCCATGAACGTGATCATTGACCATCTGTTGCACTTTACTAACTGACAGGCCACGTACCTGTGCAATGCGGTTCACCTGCAAGTTCGCGGCTTCGACAGAAATGTCCGGGTCGAGTCCTGATCCCGACGCCGTAACGATATCGGAAGGCAATGGGGTATTCGGGGCAAGTCCGTTCTCCTGACGGAACTGATCGGCATAATTCTTCACGCCTGCGTAGGTACCGGGAATGTAGTAGGTATTCTTCTGTCCAGCGACTGGCGTTGAACCGGCAGGTGCGGGAGTTCCAGCAGTCACAGTGACTTGGGTGCCATTGCCATTGATAAGAGACCCATTGGTCGGTCCAATATTCGAGGCCGATGAGTTGTCTGCGGAGTATGGCGCGGGTTTCCCTGTTGTGGCACTCAACGTTGCCGATGGGCGTCCATGAAAGTACTTGGTTGAGGTCCAGTACTGACCAATCAGATCAGAGCCGATCACTTTGCCATTGACGGTATGCAAACTTCCGTTCGCTTGATACGGAAAGATCACTTGTGCCAGTGCGGTTACGATGCCAGGGTAAATGAAGCCTGTGATAATAGTGAATAGTAGCATCATGGCTATTGCTGGTCGCAGATAGCCTACAAGTCCGACCCGACGTGGTGTTGCTGGGATGTCTTGTAAAGTACCTGCCTCGGTTGATTGTATAGATTTCATAATGAGTTACTTTCTTTCTCGCGTTCCCTGATGCATCGGCTGATATACGTTGCCGATGCATCAGGATATCCTTCTGCCTAGAAGGTCAAGTGTAAGACTTGTAAGATCAAGTCGATGATCTTGATGCCAACAAAGGGAATGATGATCCCACCCAAGCCATAGAGCAGTAAATTGTCGCGTAGCAATCGGCCTGCTCCAACCGGACGATATTTGACGCCACGCAGTGCCAGAGGCACCAGCGCGATAATAATCAATGCGTTAAAGATGACCGCGGACAGTACCGCGCTGTGAGGCGATGCAAGATGCATGACGTTGAGCGCGTTTAATTGCGGATAGGTCACGGCGAACGCAGCCGGAATAATGGCGAAGTACTTCGCAACATCATTGGCGATACTGAACGTCGTCAACGCACCACGCGTAATCAGCAACTGTTTTCCAACTTCGACAACCTCGATCAGTTTCGTGGGGTTGGAGTCTAGGTCTACCATGTTCGCGGCTTCTTTGGCTGCCTGTGTGCCTGTATTCATCGCCACGCCGACATCTGCTTGTGCAAGAGCAGGAGCATCATTTGTGCCATCACCGGTCATGGCAACCAGACGGCCTCCCTGTTGTTGTTCCTTGATGAGTTTCATCTTGGTCTCAGGAGTCGCCTGCGCCAGGAAGTCATCAACACCTGCTTCTTTCGCGATAGCCGACGCCGTGAGCGGATTGTCGCCCGTAATCATGACGGTGCGAATACCCATACTGCGCAACTGGTCAAAGCGTTCGCGCATCCCACGCTTCACAATGTCTTTGAGTTCGATCACGCCCAGCAGACGCGCCCGCCCGCCTTGACCATTAGTTTCACCAACGATCTCAGCCACCACAAGTGGTGTACTTCCCGCTTTGGCGATGTCCTCGACAATGCCTTTGAGTTCGTTACTTGTGGTACCACCATGTTCGGCTACGTAGGCTGCAAGAGAGTCGCCAGCACCTTTACGAATAGCAGTGCCATTTTCCAGGTCAACGCCGCTCATACGCGTTTGAGCACTGAAAGGAATGAAATTGGCTGATGGCGCGGCCTCTTCTGATAATCCGTACTTTTCCTTCGCCAAAGCCACGATGGAACGACCTTCGGGGGTCTCATCTGCCAAACTTGAGAGCAAGGCGGCTTGCGCGAGGTCACGCTCATCCACACCTTGTAGCGGCACAAAGCGTGATGCTTGGCGATTGCCTATCGTAATTGTGCCCGTCTTGTCGAGAAGAAGCACGTCTACGTCTCCCGCAGCCTCGACAGCGCGTCCGCTCATTGCCAGCACGTTGCGTTGTACCATACGGTCCATACCTGCGATGCCAATAGCAGAGAGCAGTCCGCCAATCGTCGTCGGAATGAGACAGACCAGCAGCGCGATAAGCACAGTAATAGAAACTGCTTGACCAGAGTAGATCGCATACGGTTCAAGCGAGACGCACACTAAGACGAAGATGATGGTCAAGCTCGCGATCAG
>CAXTWV010000058.1:0-3068 GCA_964248005.1 uncultured Ktedonobacteraceae bacterium
GGCTGAAGCCGAACGGCATCATATCCTGGTAGTGATCTATACACTGATGGAAGTCTCAGCAACGTATTGTATTTTGAGAGGGAACGTCTTAATGAGTAAATGGACATCCAACAATATTCCTGATTTACACGGACATATTGCTCTTGTTACTGGTGCCAATAGCGGTCTGGGGCTTGAGACAACACGCGCACTCGCAGCGAAAGGCGCACATGTGGTGATGGCTTGCCGCAGTCTGGAGAAGGGACGTAAAGCCTTGGAGGACGTAGCTGCAAGTACAGCACATGCATCGCTTGAAGTATTACAGCTTGATCTAGCTTCTCTAGCGTCAGTGCGAGAGTCCATTGCAACCTTTCAGCGTACTCATGACCACTTGAACATCCTCTTCAATAACGCTGGCGTGATGGCAATCCCGCGGGTTGAGAGTCAGGACGGCTTTGAAATGCAGTTCGCGGTCAATTATCTGGCGCACTTTGCACTTACGGGCTTGTTGCTGCCCACATTGCTTGCCACTCCACACAGCCGTGTTGTGACCTTGTCGAGTGTCGCTCGTCGGTCAGGAAAGCTCAATTTCGACGATCTGAACCGCACACAATCCTATTCTCGTTGGGATGCTTACGGTCAGAGTAAGCAAGCGGACTTGCTTTTCGCTTTTGAGTTGCAGCGTCGTCTGGTTGCAGCAGATGAGAAGACGATCAGTGTTGCCGCACATCCAGGGTTTGCGAGCACGAACTTACAAAGCACAAGTGCATCCACATCGGGAGCGCGTATCGAGAGTATTGCGTATACGCTCTTCATGCCCATCTTTGCTCAATCCCAGAGTATGGGAGCATTGCCAGAACTCTATGCCGGAACTGCTCCAGATGTGCATGGTGGCGAGTTGATTGGTCCTGCTGGTTTTGGTGGCTTGCGTGGCTATCCAAGAATCGAGACCAAAGCTCAGCAAGAGTATAATCTCTCTACGGCGATCCGTCTCTGGGATACATCAGTTGAACTTACCAAAGTAGATTACGCTGCTCTTGAGCAAGTTAAACGCGCTTGAGTGAGGTAGCACTACATAAGCTGTTGTGCGTAGCGATGTACGGATAGCTTACGTAGTGCTGCTCTGTAGAGTCTTACTTCTTAGAATGTGTCTGCGGTTCATTTGCAAAGGTCCAGAAGCGCATCAATGAGTATGATACTATCACACCACTGCCCACTGCCACCAGTTTTGCCGCATTGCCCCAAAGCGTCGGATTGGGTATGAACGGTTGCAATACCTTTCCCGCGAGCCATACCAGTATATTACTATACACAAGTTCAAGCAAGACACTGATGATAAAGCGTCTCACTTCTCTTCCTGTCACCCTCTGTGTGCGTCGAAACGTCCAGTATTTGTTCAAGCAAAAACTACTCGCTGCGCCACAACTATACGCCACCGAATTATACGCCACCAGAATCTGAGGGTTATGTGTGGGAAAGCGCCATAGAAACACATTTAGGATCAACAGATCAATACCTGTGTTCACACCACCTACCAAGCCATAGCGAAGAAGCTGAAGAATTGTGCTGGTCCATCCCTGAACACGACGTGGAGGAGAAAGTTGGGCTTCCTTCATTTTCTCCTCTACAAATGTTGAAGACACCCCCTCCGTCTCTTGTTCCATCATACGGTTGCTCCCTGGGCTTTTTGCACTCGTTTGGCGTCTCCTCTGGAATAATTCCGTATCCGCATGACACCCAGGACCACAAGTGGCAACGCCAGATTTGTACGTGTCACAAGATAGCGACTTTCCCAATTTGGGTTGAATTTCTGTTTAAATCTAAAGAGCGAGTTGTGTGTTTCTAACAAGTGCAAGCGGTCAGTCACAAAACTAGCCAGTTTTCGTTGCAGTGGTGACATCTCCTGACGTGTATCGGACCACGCGACCAGACCTAAACTGAGGACTGTTGCTCCACTAACACGAAAGCGTTCGATAGCGCGTGTGAGTAACAATTCCATCACGCCTGGAGGGGTAATGGATGTTCGACGCATGATATCAAGTGTCCAGCCCCATTCTTGAGTGCTAGGTTGAGCGGAGGATGTTTCGTGAGTTCCCCCACCGTAAATAGGCGTAAACGTCATAAATGCACACGCGGTCCCTGTACTCGTCATAGCAACAGCGGTCAAAAAGCGGGGTGCAGTTCCTTGAGAAATGGTTGAAGGTGCGGCATACTCAGCAATCCGTTCAGCACGCTCAGCACTCGTATTCACTTCGTCAAATCGTCCCACACTAAACGCTGTCTCTGCTGCCTTCTCGCCACTTTTGTGCTTTAGCCATGCACGAGAAAGTTGCTCCAATTGCAGCATAACATCCGTAGGAAGAACGCCTTCGTACCACTGAATCGTGATTCCTTCGCGTTCAGCACGACGGCTACTTGTGCGTACATTCGCTAGTGCTGAGCCGTGCAATGTGAACGTTTGGGGGTTGATGAGTGCTTCTTCGCCCATTTTGAATGCGCGGAAATTGTGAGAGCGATAGATATTCAGATACTGTGGATAGACCTGATAAAACGCTACATGCCACTTCTGATGTGTACAAAAGGCAAGAAAGCTGCGTATAACTCGCTCTTCTGCATGAGGGGCACAGATAGGATCGCCTAGTACCACGGCGACATTGCCAGTTACACGGTAGTTTACCAGTCCCTCTCCATCAGGAGTCACGAAATGTTCATTCTCTGGGGCAAGACCAAAGAACGCGAGTGGATGACTGCCATAGGAGCAGGTAATCTCTTCCTCCATATGACGAGCTTGAGCAAATTGTTCCTCTATTGTATCAGATGTGATTGTATGAGATGCCGAAGCTAGTTGTTCTTGTGAATCGACCATTGAGGACATCCTCCAACTATATTTGTGGCAGCTTGTTCTCATGAAAGACACGATGCATTGCCACTGTTCTCATCTTACAAGAGACGTATCATGAAAAGGACAAAGAAGTGTAAAATCTTTATGTGGCACGCTTTGAAAGGCAGACAGAAACCATGCCGTTTTCGGTACAAAAGAAGACGAGTGAACAGACACCCCGGTGAAAGCACAATATGGGGGAAAGGGG
>CAXTWV010000058.1:3078-19120 GCA_964248005.1 uncultured Ktedonobacteraceae bacterium
ACCCCCCCCTCTCCCTCCCTCACCCCCCCCCGCCCCCCCCCCCCCCCCCTCTCCTCTATACTACTTATTATTTAGTAGGTGGCTGACGTAATAAACGAGTCAGCCATCCCCAACGTGGAGATGCTGTTGACGCATTAGGAGACAATGAGACAAGAGGATGCGCCTCAGCTCTATAACCAAGTGTTGCGCTTCTTCCATTTGTAGAAGAGACTACTCTACTTTGCTCACCACCGAGAGGTGCTGTCACTTGGTGCTCCTCGTCGTCGTCGTTGGTAGGAGTATCATAGGGATACGTTTGTTGAACTCCTAAAGGCGTCCACTCGCCAGCGTGTTCATCAATCTTTTCCTCGTTACGTACTGGTTCATGCGGATTAGGCAAATCCGCGGGCGGGAGGTTTCCAGTGAGTACAGGCTCCTGCTCGCGCATAATCTGGTCGCGTCGCATGGGCTGTGTTTCCTGCTTCTCAAGGGCAATGCGTGTATCGACCTCAGCCAGAAGGCGCGAAATCTCAGGGCGTAGAGCGCGGTTACTCTCTGGTATACGTGTCCATTGAGCAAGTGCCGCAGGATAGTATCCTGCACGATAACAATAGAGACCTAGCATTGATCGTGCATCAAAAATGTTCATGCGTTGCCATAGTGCTACATCTTCGGCTGGTGTTTCAATAACATCCTCACTCGCTTCGATAATCTCAACAAGATGATAGAGATTTATCCCCATGATGCGATAAGGATAGCCATAGTATAATGCAAGTCTACGACGACGTGTACGCTCGGCAGGATGTTCGCCTACAAAATAGCGTTTGGACCACGAGCCACTTGACCAGATACCCCATGCTAGCATCAGTGCGAGAATACGGCCTAGATAGCGTTCCCATGACAGAGGTGCTAAACCAGCCATCACACCAAGTAGCGCAAAGCACGCGCCCAACGCCCACGCTCCATAGACAAGGCGGCGTCTATCCCAACCTAATAGGTCGAAGTGACAATGCAAGGGTGTCGCGAGAAATGGCAGTGGAAACTCAGTATGCGGCACAAATGTAGACGTGTTCGCGAAGCGTAACACCGTGAGCTTTCGACGGAAGAAGCGGGTCATGAGGCGTGATTGCACAAGTGCCGAGAGACCTTCCAGGACAAATGCACCACCAATCAGATATAGACTGCTCTCTTGACGTGAAAAGACTGCAATCATCGCGAGAATGCCACCAAGGGCCAGTGCGCCACTATCACCCATGATGATAGACGAGCGACGCTTCGCCGTTCCTTTTCGACGTGCAGCCCATGATGAAGGCCAGTTCCACGGAAGATACCCAAGCACACCTGCCGCGCAAAGCAGAGACAATACTTCTAATACAATGCCTCCTGAATGCTGAGGGTCAATGATACCAGTAACGATGATGCCAAAAGCAAGTGCAGCACTAAACACAAGACCACCTGCTAAACCATCCAGACCATCGCTAAAGTCAACAGACAATGAGGTAATACTGCCAATCACACCTGTTAGCAACATGAAGAAGATCAACCAGCCAAAGTATGCAACTTGATGATAGAAAACTGGACACGGCGCGTCAACGTTTGCAAGATGTTTATTATTACAGACTAATGCACCTAATAGGGGCAAGTCTTTGTAGGGACTATAGGATTCTCTGCCTCCTGGGAGAAGAAAGAAGTAGAGAATTGCTGCCGTTACGGAGACGAGAAAGACGCCTGTAAACTTTGTACGTTCTGAAAGTCCCTCTTTACTGAAGACTTTGTTCCAATCGTCTACAAAACCTACAAACATAAACCCGACTGTTGCACCAAGACCAATAAAGAGCAAGGTCCACTGGTCCTGCTTGAAGTTGAGTAGATAGCCAGCACCAATACCCGCGCATACCATAGCTAGTGTGAACGCTGGGCCGCCAACAAGAGGAAGCTCGATTGTTTTTACCTCACGTCCACCAACTGGCAAATCATGTCGGTGCATTCCAGGCTTATGCTCTCCACTACGGAACTTGGGAAATAACCTTCCGGCTATGCCACAGAATACTAGACTTGCTACAGCGCAAGTCACAAAAACGATGAATAACCATACCAATGTAATTGGAATCATATATTCTCCCAAGAAAGTCTTCGCCTAGACATGTCACATATTGTAACGCGATATATGAATAGACTAACGTATATATATTTTTAAGGGCAACCAGTACTGAATGTATTGTACACCTTTTTGCTGCTGACTAAAAGCTCGCTCTTAACAGGTTACGTGCGACTTTTCGATCATCCCATGGTATCTTCTCACGTCCAACGATAATACTTTGCTCATGACCTTTTCCTGCTAACACAAGTGTATCACCGGTGTTCGCGTGAGCTATCGCAACACGAATAGCCTCAGTGCGGTCTGCAATGCAAAGAAAATCCTGTCCTTGTCGTTTGCCCACAGCCTCTGCACCAGCCGCGATCTCACGCAAAATCTTTTCTCGATCCTCTTCACGAGGGTCTTCATCTGTAATAACGAAAAAATCTGTCATCTGCGCGGCAATTCGTCCCATAACAGGACGTTTTTGTACATCCCGCTCACCCGCAGAGCCGAAAACAACCATTAGTTTTCCTGTTGTCAGTGGTCGTAGGGTTGTCAATACTTTAGCTAAACTATCTGCCGTATGTGCGTAGTCAACAATGACCGCGAATGGTTGGCCCTCGGAAATGCTCTCCATGCGTCCTGTAACACCCTTGACGGATGCCAGGCCGCGTGCAACAGCATCGAGCGATACACCTTGACTATACGCCGTCGCGATTGCTGCAAGACAATTACTCACATTAAAACGTCCCACAAGTTGCGTCTCTATGATCTGCTCTGCATCCGGTAGAAGCACACGGAAACGCGTACTATGCGCTTGTAGCTGCACGTCAACTGCCCGTACCGATGCTGGCGTATCAAGTCCATAATCAAGAATAGGGACGCGACAGTATGGCTTGAGGATGTCATAACTTGTATCGTCCCTATTCAAAACAGCGACAGGACGACTGCCAATACCTTTATCGCGTAAGGGGTCAAGCATCTCAAACAGACGGGCCTTCGCACGTCGATACGCATCAAGCGTTTTATGAAAATCCAGGTGCTCCTGCGTAATATTTGTCACAACCCCTACATCGAAGGCGCAACCATGTACGCGTTGTAGGGCTAATCCATGTGATGTTGCTTCTATGATCGCATGCGTAACCTCGGCATCTACCATCTGCCGCAGCAATTGCTGTATTTCAACCGATTCAAGTGTGCTTTGCCGCGTTGTATTTTCCCATTCTTGTCCCGGCATCTTAAAGTTCGCGGTTGTCATCAGACCAGTACGGAGCTTTGCTGTCTCAAAAATAGTGGTAATTAAATTGCTTGTTGTGGTCTTCCCATCAGTGCCAGTGACACCGATGGTGCAAAGCTGTTGCGCCGGATATGAGTAGAAGGCACAGGCAAGATTGGCAAGCGCGGTTCGTACATCCGAAACTTCAATATATGGAATGGGAAGTCGCTCGGCAAGCGTCTCTCCCAGTGCTACAACTGCTCCACGTTTAGCCGCATCTATAATAAAGCGGCGACCATCCGTATGAACCCCTGGCACTGCGACAAAAAGCCACCCTTCCTCGACCTTTCGTGAGTCATAGGTAACGCCCTGAATTGCAACTGAAGGATCAAGTTGCGCTGGTATCGACATTGGTGGTTGCTCTAGCGCAGCCAGAAGTTGCTGTAGCATTTGCATAGATGCATTTTCATTTCTATAAAGAACAAAAGTGACGCTTAATAAAACGCTGTGTATATCCGATGATATGGACGCATCTGCTTGGTGTTCTGGCTAAGAGACCAGAGCTTTGAGTCGATGTCAGCCGCGTTCATGTTGTATCCCTGCCGTTGCATTGCACGTCGCAGTAGCTCACACGCCCAGATTGTTGCGGCTCGTATCTCCACCTCTTCCTCGCTTCCTTGCTCCAATAACTCCTGGTTATCAATCCGCATTGCAAGTGTTGGATGGTACGCGAGTATACCATAATGACGTAATATCTGTGGTAGTTTGTAGTCCGCGAAAATAGTCAGTTTGTGAAGGTCGGTAAATGCGCCCCACTGCTTACCAGCAAACGCACTGGAGATATCCGCAACGCAGATTTGCGCTCGTTTGAAAAAACGAACTTCATGACCCCTATAGTGTACAACGTCGTTGAACGAAGCAAAGTTCCATGCTAACATCTGCACAAGCGTCACTGCATCATTATTGGCTTGCTGAATTGCTCGAACAAACTGCCCCTCATATTTTTCTTGAAGGACGCGTCCAACTTCACGTGTATGTAAGACGCGTTGTGCTAGCAATGGAATGGCATCTGAACCCCCGATGGGACGGAAGATAGAGGCTACCGCCTCCTCACTAATTATACTCAGATAGTTCGCATCCCATAATGGTACGCCTTCTTCTACCGCACGCTTCAATGCCGCCGCTTCAGCCCAATACCCATTCAGCGTTTCTCCCTTGTAAGAGATGCGCCATCTCTCATGACCTTTCTCGGCCCAGAAACAAAAATTGAGCGCGTCGAGCAGGAGTAGCCAATTGATAGTTCGTTCCGTGCCATCATGAAAATGATAAGAGGTGTCCCAAAGAGGGAAAGCAGGAACCTGTTGCTCACGGGCAGCTACCAATTCATGTATCCACTGATTGCTTACGCGTTCTATACCTTCCGTAACAATCCAGACGTGTTCACCTTGCTCAAGCACATTGCGCGTACTACGAAGCACGCCCAACTCGTCTTGCTCTAGCAGTGTATACACCTCTTCATCCTCTGCCCAGCCAGAAATATCTGTCATCGAGTAGCCCCTTCTTGTTTCCTTTCCTGATTCTACAGAGATTGTATCTATCCGTCAATCTCTGTAGCCCATATATATTTTCCAGTAAAGTAGTACGATTTCCAGCTTTGTGTCAAAAAATCACAGAATATTCACACAAGCCCCTTGCATTCTTGTGCAACATTCTTGTATTATTACCGTACACAAGGTATTTCACGAAGTGTACGTCGTGTCTAGTAGTACTGAACGTCCTCGTATTTACTCGTTATAGTGCGTGTACGCCACATATTACAAAGATTCATCCTCGTTTTTGTCGTAGAAAGGACAGAACACGTTATGGAAGAGCAGCAGATCCGAGATTTCGTTCATCGTGTCACCACAGAAGAAACACTCCGCACCGAATTGGCAAGCAACCCCCAAAGCGTCATCGAGCGCGAGAGTTTTTCACCCAGAGTGGCGCAGGTGATCATGCGACTGGTGCCCCATTTTGCTATAATTAAAACTGATGATGATAGCTATAGCTGGTGGAGATAGTTACAAGTGATAGTCATTTCGGAAGTACGACTTTCCGATGAATAACTTTGAGTCGCCAGATGTTAAGCTGTTTGATGAGTATCGGTATTTGCTACGTGAACGGCTTAACACTGTCTTAAATACTTTGTATCCTTTGATAAAAGACGATGTAGTTCGTGCTTTACAAGAACCTGGAAAGCTCCTTTCATTTAGCCCTTCAATGAGTTTGACTTCGCCAGTTGGCATGTGGTCATTACTTCCATTACTAATCACTCAATATATCTCCCCGGATGTAGATAAACAGTACGCACATACTGTAGCAGTTGCTCTTGAGTGCTTTATTTGCGCACTTGATCTCCTTGACGATGTTGAAGATGAGGACCAAACCTCAATCGTTAAAGAGATTGGTATTGCTCGTGTACTCAATGTGTCTACAACTCTTCTTGCATTAACCAACCACATGCTACTTACTCTTATTAAAGTAGGTTTTCCCTCAGAACAGATAGTACGCCTCATAAATACGATACAAACTACTCTTATCACTGCTACAGCAGCGCAACACCGTGATATACTTGCGGAGCAACGATCAGCAGAAAGTTTTACGATTGAAGAGTGTATAGAAATTAGCGAGGGCAAAGCTGGTTCGCTTATCAGCTTAGCCTGTCGTGTGGGAGCGTTATGTGCTAATCCTAGCAGTGAACTTGTTTCTCAATTTTCTGAATTAGGCAAACTATTAGGTATAGCACATCAGCTTGACAACGATAGTCGTGATCTATATGATATACTTCGTTACCAGCAAATAAACGAACAAATGGGGACTATAAAAACGGATATTGTTCGTCAGAAAAAAACGCTCCCTGTAGTCCTTGCTGCACATGCAATGTCTGTACTTCAACACTCTGCTTCTACATCCAGTTTAGAGGAACAGAGGGTATGGGTCGATGTTTTACATGAAGGTATAATTACAACGAGGGGCATTAGTCTACTCTATCGTGAACATGCCTACGAAATGTTACAACAAATAGAAGCTCAGCGTCCTATTTCTCATGCTTTACGTCTTTTGCTGGGCTTTGCGTAATAGCACTGACAAAGATGTAGCTGTAGGAATGAGAGAACATACTATGAAACGTAGCTTCTGGATAGGTATACGTCCAAATCGCTTGCTAGCTATTGTAGCTGTTGTACTAATATATTTTGTCCTAGCTTTTGTAGATGTTAAACAAACATTCTCATATCTAGCAAGTGCTCACTCTTTTGTTTTACCTCTATGGTTATCATTTGGTTTCTCACTTTCTGTTGCACTTATTTTCCTTGCTATTGGTTCGCTTATTTGGTTCTATTCTCAGGATCGTCAAGTATCGCTTCTATTATTTTTATTTTCTTTTACTACAATGGTAGTATTTGAACTAGAAACTGCCACATCATTTGCGTTAATAGATAATCGTGTATTAAATACCTTTTCTGGTGTTGCAACGGCACTGTCCTTTTTTCTTTTTGCTGTTTTGTTACTTGTTTTTCCAAGAAGTTATTTTGTAGTACAACCAGTGAACTCTCAAAAAAAAATGCATAAATTTTTGTTGTCGTTATGGAGTTCTACTACTCGTTGGTACATTCTCACTCTGTTTTTCCTTCTTTGTTTGGTGCTAGTTGACACTATTCTTGCTGGCTTAGATTACCCTAAAAGGGTACCTAGCTGGCTAGATATAAGTGCATCATTCTCTGTTATACTTACTTTATCTGGTAGCTTGATAACGGTCATCGTCTCATTTCGTCAATCAACTACACGTGAGCGTGAGCAGTTACGCTTTTTCGTAAGCGGCGTCATTCTCGCATTAACTCCACTTTTGCTTTTGACTGTAATTCCTCAAACAATTGGTGCTCTAACTCCATATGCCATTGACGCCCAAATCACAACGCTCACGGTCATCCTCCTTCCCATCTCACTTGGCTACTCCATTCTGCGTTACCAAATTCTTGTCTTTGATAGCTATATACGCCGTACCGTTAACAGGATTATTGGCTCTCTTTTCCTTGCGATACTGGCGTATTGTGTGTATCTCCTAGGCGCTCTAGTGGCAGAAACTACGCTTCCACCCTTTACAGTTGGGGTTGTCATTATAATCGCGATGGCTATCCTTGCTCCTACAACATGGTGGTTAGCAAAGATACTGACGGAGCGTGTGCTTTTCAAGGAGTCATTACGCTATCGTCGGTTGCTAGACGCGCCGATTCGAGTGGGGAGTGAAGAGCTTGATTTAGAGAATGTAGGGCAACTTATCACTGAGGCGGCACTTCAAACATTCAAAACGACGCAGGTTGGTCTCTTTGTCCTTATTGAGGATACAGGCTGTTACCATCTATTCCCGCACTTACAGGACTCGCAAAATGATGACCCTCGTCGTGTACTTGCAACACAACTTGCGTCATCACTGCCTATAGCATTACACACTGACATTGATGTAGTAGCACTACATCCCTCTGTAGAAAACCGTCTTTTCAACTCACGCCGACCACTGCTATTACACGAAGTGACGCGAGCAGAAGAGGATATGCCTACCGGCTTGAGCCGTTATTTGACCTCCTCTTCACCAGATGAGCAAAATGTTCCGCTTGTTGCCCCTGTCCGTTCACAAGGCAGGATGATTGCCCTACTTGTGCTAGGTGAACGTGGCGATCAACAATCGTATGCGGGTCCAGATTTTGAGATCGTAGAACTCCTACTTGCACGTTACTCATCTCTTTTAAATACCGCTCGGCTACAAGAGCACTCACGTCAACACGCTGCCTTACTCAACGATCTCTACAAGACAGGAACGATAACAGCAGGAGAGTCGCCCGATCTTGAAAGTGTCGCCTCCGCCTTCGCGGAAATAGCCGCTGATGCTACAGGTGCAGGTGTTGAAATCTGTTTATACAACGAGAAGGAGAAAATGTTTCGACAGACAGCGTGTGCTAGTGTTGGAACGTCGTTGTTCGAGTTTAATAACAGTCAGTTCACACCGGAGGATTGGTTATCATACTACTATACAGGAACAAGAACGTATCCAGAGAATAGTGGTTCTACTGCTACTCCACCGTGTTTACACCAAAAGCCACTGTGCCCATTTGCTTGGCTTCCTCTAAAGAAAGGCGAGACGCAACTTGGAATACTCGTTCTTACCTATCCGCATCCACACATCTTTTTTGGAGAAGAGGTACGTGTGCTGGAAATGTTTGCCGAGCAATGCGCAGCCGTCATAGAGAATACGCGTATTACGATAGAACTGCGTGCAGCCTATGAACGCCAGAAAGAACTGGATGTTCTGAAGGACCAATTTATCATGACTGCATCCCATGAATTACGTACACCTCTCACGGCAGTTCTCGGCTATCTTGAACTTTTGGAACAATATAATGGAACACTCAGTGCGGACATACGTGCGGATTTCATTGCGAAAGCCCATCGTGGCTGTGACGAATTAACACTGATGGTCAACAACATTATGGATGCGAACCGTGTTCAGGCAGATGTCGATAATACAAAAATTGCTCCTGTTCTCTTAGAAGAGTCAGTCATTCATATTGTGGAGATTGTTGAGTCTCTCTCAACGCGTGAACAACGAACAGTTTCTATAGCCATCTCCCCTCAGCTTTTCGTGATGGCGGATGCTATCCGTTTACGTCAGGTGCTCCTCAATTTGGTGAGTAACGCACTGAAATATTCACCGCATGGGACACCCATAGAAATCTCAGCCGAGGCCGACACTGAGTATGTAACTGTCTGCGTCCGTGACTATGGCTCTGGCGTGCCGTTGGAGGAGCAAAATCGGCTCTTCGAGCGTTTTGTACGTCTTGAGCGTGACATGAACAGTCCTACGCGTGGTGCTGGCCTTGGTCTTTACATCTGTAGGCACTTACTTACGGTAATGGGTGGGACGATCTGGATACAAAGTACTGGACAAGCGGGAGAAGGAACTTCCTTCTTTTTCACTCTACGACTTGCGCCATCCCCTATACACGAAGATACACGAGAGCAACAGAATCTCTCTGCATTCGCGTAAAGGGTGGGTCTACATTATTTGAGACAAGGGCGCCCGCAAGGGGAACGCCCCTTCCATACGCGAGCCTGTTCCCCATGCACTCTCGTCGTATGGGAGGGGCGTTCCCCTTGCGGGCGCCTTTGTTCCGTTTGTCTCCTTGTGGGCGCACTTTTCGACTATACCCGACTTCTCTCCTCTCAACGTCTTTTTCTGGAAAGCATATATTTCGTCTGTATGCGAGTAAAGAACAGTCGGTAGGAGATTGAATAATGGCTATTGTACAGGGAGAGACTATTAGTGTTACTCCTCGTCAGACAGAGGTATTAACATTTCTGGCGTCGAGAGATCACTGGTCTGTGGGCGAAGTCGCTTCGACATTGGGGGTTAGTTCCGCAGCCGCAACAAAAGCAATTGTACGTCTGGAACGAAAAGGGTTGGTAACGCGTTCAATTGATATGATGGATCGGCGTTGTGTCAACGTGCGTATCACACATACGGGCAATGCTATCCTTCGTCATACGTCGCAATCTGGCTCATAGAAAAGCAAGCGCAAGCTTTCTCCCTTGGCGAAGTTTTGCTTGCGCTCAATTTCTTCTTGCATAATGCAACGAAAGACATACAAGCTACTCACGATGCCTCCGCTTTGACATAACCTTTGTCCTGTGCGTATTTCCACAATGACTGCTGTAGCTGTCGGCGTGCGCGTGAGATACGACTCATCACCGTCCCGATAGGGATTTGTAGTGCCTCCGCGATCTCTTTATAAGAAAGTCCTTCGATATCAGCCAGGACTACTGCCATACGGAAATTGGGTGGTAAGTCATTCAACGCCTTAAACACGTCTTCATCCAGGTATTTACTCAGTACCTCTTCTTCCGCGCCTGCACTCAGTTCCTGTCCACTTAAATCTCTAATCTGATTGTAGAGATAAAATTCTTCTCCATCTGGTAAAGGTGTTGGTGTTGGATGAGCTGCTTGCTTACGATAACGATTAATTGCAGACGTGTTCAAGATGCGGAAAAGCCATGCACGCAGATTCGTTCCAGGTTGGTAGGTATGTGCGAAACGAAACGCTTTTAGCATTGTTTCTTGCACAAGGTCTTCCGCCTCCTGTCGATTATTCGTCATACGTAAAGCAGTACGATAAAGACTATCTAACTGGGCGAGAACGCCTGCTTCAAAATCTTCCGTTGGTGGATTTGCCTGTCCGCTTGTTGTTCTCTCTACTTGCTGTGTCTCCTGTGCTGGTGATGGCTCCTGTGTATCTTCTGAACTTCTTATGGTCTGTTGAGTTGTATTTGATAGTGAAGACTGTACCGTTGTGGGTCTCTCTTCAAATGCTGACTGTTCCGGCATCACGCGCTCCTCTTGCCAGATGTCCCTATGACATCTGCCCTTTCTCTTCGAGAAAGTACTCTTCTTAGTATATCGCACTAGCACAGAGAATGAAAGTCTCTTTTTTATTCCCGACCGTGTTGATGGTTCGCTAAGCACACAAAACGACAATCCAGTAGAGAGAATTCACATTAACTTCTCTCTACTGGATTGTCGTTTTGTGTCTATGTGAGGTTAGGCAAATGCCCAAACCATCACTATCTAAACTGTGTTATGTGAGCAAGTGCTTCTTGGTTCGTTGAGAGCCACTCCAAGAAACGAAGCGTCTCTTGAGGAGTCATACTTACATTGGAACCTGTTCCTTGACCTACTTGATGACCATAGATATGCAGGGAACCATTTTCAAGCCACGCATTATATGGTCCTATATGCGTTCTGTCTGTCTCGGTCTTCATTTCACGGGAAAAAGATTTCATCTCCATACGTCCTGCTCCTTTGCGGGATGTAAACACGTTGATACTATCTACTCTTCACCGAATACATTGTACTTCTCTTATGATAGCAGAGAAGTACAGATTTGTAAAGGTATTTTTGGATAAAGTGCATAAACTGGAATGTGCGTTTTTAGGCACTATGCACAGAGAAACAAAAGCCAAGCTACCCCTTTTTCCAAGCTTTGTTACACTGGATAAGAAGGTGGTGCATCTCCTTGCCCGCTACCCCAGGTTGTCGCGTTTTTTTCAAGCGCGTATGTGAGTGTTGTGTCTTGCTTCATTGTGTTCCATGCAAGCCATACCTTTGTCGTTGGTTGATCGTTCACAAGCAACTGCTGTACATACGGCGTTGTATCAGAAGCAGCAGGAGCAGTGATGGAAAGAGTGTGACCTCCCGCTATATGAACTGTGATAGAAGGGAAGAGTGGGCTACCAACAACAAAACCACCTACCCCAGGAATTTCGGGATAGAGACCGAGAGCTGAGAAAACGTACCATGCAGACAGTGATCCACCATCATCATTGCCTGGCAAACCTCCTGGTGTCGCATAAAAGAGTTTCAACTGAATGGCTCGTACTACGCGTTGCGTCTGTGCAGGAGCACCTGCGAAATCATATTCCCAGGGAACTTCAAAGCACGGTTCGTTTCCCATAAAAGCATATTGACTATTTGGACCAGCATTGAGTTCAGTAAAGAAGTTATTGAGACGCGTGATAGTACGTGCATTGCCTCCCATTTTGTCAAATAATGTGCGCAAGTTAAATGGTACCAGCCAGCTATACTGTGCAGCATCTCCCTCTGTAAATCCAGTTTGGCTGGTAGGAACAAAGTTTGGGGACCAATTCCCGTGAAGGTCGCGAGGCTGCATGTAGCCAGTAGCACCATTGAAGACATGTTGCCAGTTGTTTGAACGCAGACGATAGACGGAGGATAGCTCTGTGTCTCCTATAGCTTGTGCGAAGGTAGAAATACCAAAATCATCACTACTATATTCCTCTGTAATGGCAGAAGAACTTCCTGATGTCTCTGTCGCGACATATCCTAAGCGGAGATAGTCGGCAAGACCTTCACGAATCTTCGCTTGTCCTACTGTCATTGCCATAAGTGCGCCTTTTGTATCGAAGTCGTTCGCACCAAAAGCGTATGCCTGTGCAATGAGCATCGCACCATTATCGCCATTCATTCCATGGGAATCAACATTTACCTGCTCCCAACGTGGTAGATGTCCGTCTCCCTGCTCTGCATCCGTCACGAGCGATTGAGCAATGTCACTTGTTTCTGTAGGTGCCAATAATGCGCGTAATTGAATAAGAGAACGATATTGATCCCAGCCTGCAATGTTTTCATAATGTGCATGACCCTGTGTAATAGTATGAATATACCCATCGAAACCGAGATATTGTCCATTAACATCGTTAAAAATATTTGGATGTAAGAATGTGTGATAGAGTGCTGTATAAAAAATGCGTTTTTCATCCTCGGTTCCGCCCTGTACCTCAATGCTCTTCAAGCGAGCATTCCATGCTGCGTCTGCTGCCGCATGTTGTGTCGCGAAATTGACGTTTCCATTCTCGATGTTGTTATTGAGTTCTGCATTTGCTACGCTGACAAATGAGATACCAACCTTCACATGAACAACTCGTTGCTGAGTCGTATCAAAGGAAATGAAAGCACCAGAGTGAGGACTGCTACTTGCTGAAGAGCCAGGAGAAACCGTTGTGGTGTTCCATGTGCCGAAGGAACGAAACGTTCGATCAAACTGTGCCGCGAAATAGAGTGTATACGCACTGCTACCACAACCAACCGTACTCGTTGCCGAACCTGTAACTTCACTAGTCGCACTATCAATGTGTACGCTTGAATGTGCATTGCCATTGATACTTCCGCCAGCATTGATGAGCATTGTTGAGGCTGTTGAAGCAGGATAGGTGAATTGTCCATAGCCAGTGTGGGAAGCAACGGTTAGTTCCGCGTCAACATTAGGTGTATCGAGATGCACACTATAATAGCCAGGATGAGCGTGTTCTTTCTCATGCGAGAAATGTGAGGAGAAGATAGCAGGTTGAGCAGCGGGAGATGTAGTAACAGCCCCTACGTAAGGGAGAAAGGGAATATCTTGATAGACATGGCAGCCGCGTCCACTAAAATGCGTCAGGCTGAAGCCCTTAATTGTGCTATCAGGATAGTAGTACCCACCAGGAAGGTTGGAGGGCGTATCTGGACTCCACTGTACCATACCCATAGGATATGCTGCCCCAGGAAACGTATCACCACTATTACCACCGAAGCCAAAGTGCGAACCTCCCTCGGCTGTCCCAATAAAAGGGTCAACATATCGCGTTACTGACGACGTGCTAATATCTTTCAGTTTGCCATGCGAGGAACTCGAATCCATACAGGCACTTACTATAAGTAGCAATAGCAATAGTGGAATGAAATGCTTTTTAGACAAGTGCTTGTTCATGACTTCCTTTCTTTGTGTTGCTATCAATTTCAGCAGTCAATGGTATCGTATCATACGAATAGACGGGGTAGGCCAATTGTAGGTACTATAGTTCTTTCTGTCCTTGTGCCAATTGTCAATCACGACACAGACGTATTAACGTATAACCTGCACAGATTGAAGCACCAATCGGAACAAACTCCCCGTTAAGTTATATATAGAAATATGAAAATACTAACATGTGTTTTGTTCATTCTTAACCAGATGATAACCGAATCTTAACCTTCTTAATGGTGCTCTCTTTATATACTTTCATCGTAAGTCAGTCCCCCTTTATTGTGTATGTAGTATTGTATTAAGTAGTATTTTTAGGAGTAACGTTTAGTGAGTGTCTTTAAGTCTCGTCGTAATCTTCTCCTATCTGGAATTTCCCTCTTCGCATTGCTAGGAATGTTGGTGGCAGGTACCTTCTACGTCACCTCAACCAAAGCAGCCGGTGTGAAACCTGATGTGCTGCAAGGAAGCAAGCCCGCTTGGGTGAACAGTGCTAGTGTTCATCAAATAGGACATCACACAAATTCAGATGTGATTACCATTGGTGTGCTGCTTGCCACGAGTAACCAAGCTGGACAGCAGGCTCTGCTGAAATCTCTCTATCATCCAGGCAGTCAGTTCCACAATTGGGTATCTTCGAGTAGTTTCAGTGCGAGTTTTGCCCCAGCATCTGCCAATGTTGCGGCTGTCCAAGCATACTTGACTCGTTCTGGCTTGACTCTACAAGCATCCCCCGATGCCAGCTTGGTGATCGCAAGTGGTCATACGAATCAGGTTGAGCAGGCATTCAACACAAGCATCAATGATTTTAGCACTCCAAAGGGACATTATTATGCCAATACTAAAAATGTGAGCCTTCCTGCTGGCATGGGTCACATCGTAACTGGCGTCTTTGGTCTCAATAGCTTGCCAATTGCACAGTCACAGGCCATGATTGACAGCGCAAAGCCAAATGCGGCTGTTCCACCGTATGGCGGTGGACCTTTTGGCAGTGGTCTCACTCCTTCACAAATCAGAGGCATTTATGATGTCAATCCTGTGTATAGCAAGCTAAAAACCGAGGGGCAAGGGACAACTATTGCTGTCTATGAGCTATCTGGTTATAAAAAGAGTGATATCGTAAAATACGAAGATCACTACAATTTGCCACACGTAAATATCGTCAATGTTCCTGTTCTTGGTGGTGCCACGAACGACTCTGGTGCTAGTGAGGCAGAGCTTGACATCGAGTTGCAGATCGCGCTCGCTCCAAAAGTGAATAAGCTTTTAGTGTACGAGTCTCCGAACACCGAGTTAGGCGCACTCTCTCAATACTTGCAGATTGCTAAGGATAACAAGGCCGACTCGATTAGCACGAGCTGGGGCATCATCTGTGAGTTCTTTGTAAACTCACAGGTCACTTTGGCGGAGAATCAAATCTTCTTGCAAATGGCTGCACAGGGACAAAGCATGTTCGCGGCTTCCGGTGACTCTGGTGCCTATGGTTGCGCTCGTGCTGGCTTTCTTCCTCCTGCAGGCCAGGAACTTCAGATTGGCGATCCCAACAATCAGCCGTATATTACTGCTGTTGGCGGCACATCATTCCAGGGTCCTGATAATGTCACGACCTTTGACCCAGGTAAAAATCCAAATCCAACCTATCCTGGTTCAACAAAGGAACTACCCTGGACCGATGGTTGTGATCCCCAAAACTGTGTTGGCGGTGCAACAGGTGGTGGCGTGAGCCGCATTTGGGCCGAGCCTGATTACTCTGCTAACCTGACCACAGGTCAATACTATCCAGGTGTTATTGGCGCATATAGTCAATCTGGTGCATATTGTGGGCAACAGCCAGGCGTTCTGTGCCGCGAAAATCCAGACGTTTCTTTGGATGCCGATCCAAGCACAGGCTATTCCATTTACTGCACTGATCCTGCGGACTCATTCTGTGCAACTGGTGAGTTTGGTCAGCCTGGCTGGGTTCGCTTGGGTGGCACATCCTGTGCTGCACCATTATGGGCTGCTATTGCCGCACTCGACATCAGCAAGCACCATGCACGCCTTGGCTTGTTCAACTACATCGTGTATCCATACGACTCAGCCGCAGGGTATGCAAACCAGTTCCACGATATCATCTCAGCCTTCACAAACGGCTCTGGTGGTACCGTTGGCACACAAGTTGTACCTCCTGGTTACGCCGCGAATGCTGGTTATGACCTCGAAACAGGTGTTGGTACACCCGATACCTACAACTTCATCAAGTCGTAGGCTTGTAGGTATACTCATTCTCACGAAAAGAGCGTATGTGGTAGAAACTGAGCTTCTACCACATATGCTCTTTTCTCTTACTAATTTTTATACTAACTCAACAAAAGTGATACAATGGAGTAGAAAACAGTTAGG
>CAXTWV010000059.1:0-3265 GCA_964248005.1 uncultured Ktedonobacteraceae bacterium
GAAGCAATGTGCGGTCCCTACACCTATCTTCTCGTAGGCAACGCGAAGGTTTTGTCAGTACTCAGGTTGCCTTTAAAAGAGAACGGTTTCACACTTTTCAGCTTCAAAGCACTCACATCAATTGTTAGTTCGACAGATGGAATATAGCCCCCCTGTTTCTGCACAAGCAATGCATAAGGACTTTGGCCTGCCACGTTTTTCACAGCGTGCGGTACGTACCAGGAAAGCGAGATAGTCGAGGTACAGTTCTTAGGTGTCTCGGTCAATCCGCCCCACATAGTGTGTCCAGGTAGATCGCTACTCAAACTTGTTGGTGCGCCAAGACTATCAACCGTCCAGGCTTGCTGAAAGCCACGATCTCCTAGCGCGTAGTTTCCATCAGGACAATAGCGTGCATTACTAGGAAAGTAGGTATCATATTGACTACAACCAGTGACTGGTGTCGTTCCGGTTGTAGTAGGCGGTGGTGTGCCACCCGTAGTAGGAGGAGGCGTCCCAACAGGGGTAGGATTGCACAACGCTTGACCTGTATCGAAACCATCACCAGAAAGAAACTGTGCGTTTTGTGGCGCGTAGACACGGATATAATCGGCATATGTATCAAAGCCGTAGACCGGACCTGTCTGCTGATAATCTAGTGTAATAGTGAGGTTGTGAGTCGCTCCCCCTTGTGCATCAAGTACAATATCGTCATGCTCGGTTGTATGCACATATTGACTAGCCTTACTAATGCTAATGTTCGCTTGCACAACCTGAAAGCCATCTTGCTTCTGAAAGTCGTTTGTTGCACCGCTATAGCCATAACTACTGAGCCACTGCTCAGCCTGTGGATTGGCAAAATAGATTTCCAGATCGTGCGACTGAATATCTTTAATCGCACCCTTCACTACAGCCAGTAGCTGTTTCGTGGACAAATGCCGCACACGGTCAAGCAACATTTTTCCCACAAGTGAGGTAAAGGCTTTTCGTGCGGCATGACTACTATCATTGCTCTTTTGATGCTCTATCGCAATGGCACTATAATTTTGTTGATAGTAGTGCAGTCGATCTTCCAAATTCTTCGACGTGATGGTCTCGTTATATTCCGCGACGTGAATGGGTCCCGTTACATCCAAAATGTGTCCGATAAAGGTAGGTGTAAACGAGATATCGCCATCAACGGGACCACCACCTTCATCTTGAAAGACCTGCATACTCATCCGCGCTGTTGTAGGATAATCACCGGACAGATTAGAGTCACGCAAGCCCCAGTTGCCAAAGTTCATCCAACTGCTATATGCTGGTGGTGCCTGTCGTCCAAGTTCGACGCCGTTACCGGCATAATCGAGCAAGGCAACGTCACGCAAACTAAATGCTCCCATACGCCCATCCTGGATTTGCAGCACACCGTATTGCCCTGTAAAGCCACCACTTGGACGCAGTTCAGCACTATCCAATGTTTGTATCAAGAACCTGCGTTGTTGACCAACACCAAGCAGCCATGAGACAAGTCCCACAAGTCCTTGCCCTTGTGTCAACATGTCCTGTATCTTCGGTAGCTGAACCAATAGGCTTGTGAGTTGTGCCTTTTGCTTATCGCTAATTGGCACATCACTCATACGCACCTGACTCATCTGCACACGAATATCATTTATATAGTAGAGAGCGTGAATAATCGCGCCATCGATAGAAGCAATATCGGCGACACTTACCAGAGGCTTGGTTACGCCGTTAGCAAGCGGTGAGCTATGAATGAGGCCAGCACCCATAATAGCGACTCCACTCACCTCTTGCCCCATCTGTGTTACATCGAGAGCCACGCGTATAAGATGTCGCGCCATAAGTAACTTGTTCGCATAATCAGGCGAAAACTCTTGTAGGGCTGCAAGAATATCTGAACGGTCTGTGAGGTCTTGTAACTGTACAAAATCGCCCTGGGCAAGTTTGAACTCTATTTGCGCTTGCTGCAATTTCTTCGCGTTGAGGGCTGCCAGTGGATCGCTCTTAGAAATAGTAATCAGATTTTTGACATTTAAGAGATGATTCACACCATCTAATGCCACACCACGTACATTAGTATATATGCTATAGGCCGCAAGTCCTGCCCCTAGCGGCGTGAGCACACCAAGCAACACTATCGCAACCAGTACCAAACTTACGACACGATACACGCTTCGTCGCTGACGCGTTTGCACCAGGGTATCCTGAATACGCCGCTTGCGTACAATCTTGTGCGGTCCTGTTTTCCCACTTCCCTGCCTACGTACATACGCCAGTGGTAGGGACCGATTTATCGTGTCCTCGTCGGTAATCGGTAGGCCAGGAGGACGCGATAAATCGGTCCCTACAGGCGTTGGGGATGTAAACGAGAGCATTGTAGGGATAGGGATGGAGGCTTTTGTTACATTGGTAGAAGATACGATAGGGCTGGGAGGCATGACAGGGGCAAGCCCTGTCACTACTATACTTTCTTGTGCCACTACGTGGCTCTGTAGTGTAGGTTCGTCTATAGTAGTGACAGGGCTTGCCCCTGTCATGCCCCCTATCCCTGTTATATCTTCTGCCCCTGTCATGCTCCCTGTCCCTGTCTTGTCCCCACTCTCATCAATAGGTTCATCATCAATTGTAGGGCATGGCGTTTCTGGGAGACTGAGGATAGAGGGTATTTCGACTGGCTCCCCACGTGTAAGCGCGGGACGCTTCGCGGTAATCTCATCATCTCCGTCATGATGATACGTCTCTTGAATAGCTATAATTTCTTGCTCAACCAGAGGGGTATGGCTGGCGACATTTGCACCAGGGAGCAACGCACGAAAACCCCATACCTGTCCATCCGCATGACGCATCAGGCATTTATCAACCATCGCAAGCAAACTAGTAGCGGATATATCCTGTTGTTTTGCTATCTCGTCAAGCGAAGAATTGGTGGTCAAGTATGCAGTTACGACGGCTTTATGTTTCTGAAAACGCCGCTTTTGGCGTGCGTTCAACCCGGTAAGGTTCACTTCTTCCCAACACGTAATATCAATAGTGCGTTCAGATGTAGAATTTTTCGTATGTGTATCGAGCAAGGTTCACTCCTCGCTAGTGGTGAATATAGGATGATAAAAAATAAGTATAAAAAAAAGGGCTAATACATTCTTCTCTCATAATACATGACGCAGGAAGAGACCTCTTTGTTGCGTTTACATCGAAATGGGCTACTCTATTCTTTGAGGAATGGTAGAGCTGCTCCTGTTCTGCACGGGTTTGGTGGGGCACAGGAGGAGGGCTGACCTTGATCATT
>CAXTWV010000059.1:3275-9435 GCA_964248005.1 uncultured Ktedonobacteraceae bacterium
CTCTTTATCCCTCTTTCAAAATAACACTGAATGTGGAGGCAAACATGGTTTAGACCGTTCTTACCCCCGCATTCAGTGTAACATGATAAGAAAGTATATGCAAGGAAACTGTTCCTATGTTTCCTGCTCGTGAAAACATACAGATAGGAAATGGATAAAGGTCCTTATTTTACCCTCGCTTCAAGCGCGGTCAGTTGCTCTTTGAGTTTGCGGTTCTCTTCGCGCATCTCGTCGAGGTCCTTGCGTAAGCCCTTGAACTGTTCGTCGTCTTTGTCGCTGGAACGGAGCGCGTGTATCGAGAGGCGCATCTGCCGTTGTGCTGACGAGTCTAGCTCGCGGCTGACAGCACGCTCTAACGATGCTATCGCCCGTTTGTCGTTATACGAGGCTAAGGCCATACCCCCATACATACGAACAGGTGCCCATATATCATGCTCTACCGCATCACAAAGCGCAGTGATAGCGCGTTGACGGGCATCCTCGCTATATTCTATACGGTTACGCCCAACTACCCAAAGCCCGTTAGCCGCAGCAAGGCGTAGAGTTGGATAGCTCTGCGGATTACGCAGATAGCCAGCGAGAATATCCACAACTGAATTATCGCCCGAATATCCCAGGCCTGTGAAGATGCCACGTTGCACATTGTCTACCCACGACGGACGCGAAATCAGTTCCGTCAAGAATGGCACGCCTCCCTCTGTGCGCGTCTTGCCCAGTGCGGATGCGGCGGCAGACTCCACACGATAACTAACATCGCCTTGTGCAAGGACGGTGTGCAGTGCTTGTGCGGACCGTTGCGCTAATTCAGCGCGTTGTGGTGCCTGGAATGTGCCAAGCGCAGTGGCGATAGCGGCACGCACCCGCGAGAACTGTGTTGGGTCGAGTTGCTCAAGTGCCTCTATGAGTATCGTTTGCGCCTTCTCGCTCCCTCGCGTGCTAAGTGCTGAGGCGGCGACTGTTGTCACACCCCAGAAGGCATCGTTATACAAAGCAGTTTTGAGCGCGGCGAGGCTCTCGTCGTCGTCCTTCTCACCTAGCACTTGTGCCGCATCACTACGTCCAAGCGTATCGGGATCATGAGCAAGCTGGTAACGCAGCATTTTTGTTGAACGCTCGAAGTTCAGCGTTTTCAACAACCAGCCTTCAGGATCGAAGCGTATCATGAGTGGCTCACGCGCTAATGGCACATAAAAGCTTTGCTCGACCTGACCGTCTTCGCCGACAGTAACACTCAGGGGAACGGTAATCGTCTCTTTTGTCTGCTCGTCTTTCGCGGCTTCATCAGAGATTGGCACGGTAAAATCGAGATCGACAGGTGTCAAAAAGCAAGGTGTGAGTTCGTCAACCTTTTGTGTCTGCTTGATTTTGATTTTTGCCAGTTTGCGCTCACTATCCCATGAATAGTTCACGGTAAACTCAGGATAGCCACCACTGTAGACCCATTGCTGGAAATACTGCGCCAGACTACGACCCGTTGACTCCTCAAAAGTCCGTTCGAGGTCTGCCGTGATAACCTCTTTCTCTCGATAGCGTTCGAGATAGGTTTTGATAGCACGTTTGAACGCGGCATCACCGAGTTGATGGCGGAGCATATGCAACACCCACGCACCCTTACCATACATATGTCCGTCGAATAGCTCAAAGCCATCATCATGAAAGACGTGATACACAATCGGGCGACGATAATGCTTATCCTCACCCATATACCACTCTTTCATACCGAGCATCGACTGCTTGAACGCATCCCGTCCAAGATCATGCTCTTCCCACATATTCTCGAAATAGGTTGCAAAGCCCTCATTGAGCCAGCCGTTCGACCAATCACGGCATGTCACGAGGTCGCCAAACCATTGATGGGCAAGTTCATGGGCCACAACGGGCACAAGTGTATCATTATCGAAGGCCGCTTTTTTGTCCATCAATAACGTAAAGCTATGCGTCGTCGCGGTAGTATGCTCCATCGCCCCTGTATACAGCTCGACAACGGTTTGCGCGTACTTGTCGTAAGGATATTCCACGCCCGTGAAATCCGAAAAGAATTGCATCATCTGTGGCGTCTTACCCATCAACAGAGGCGCATCGTCCTTACGGTCTTTACGCACATAATACGTAACGGGCTTCCCATGATAGCTATCTTCAATAACCGCGAAATCACTCACGACAAGCGAAATCAGATAGGCGGCGTGTGGAATATCGTGTAGCCAGTGATGCGTTTGAGTCGCGCCATTGTCCGTCACCTCTAACAAGTTGCCATTCGAGACGGTCAAGAATTGCGAGGGTACGGTAACAATAATCTCTGTAGTGGCTCGGTCATTTGGCGCATCATGACAGGGGAACCAATGACTATGATAACGTGGCTGCCCAAAGGACCATGCCTGAACAGGACGTGTCGGGTCTTCCGGTGCGGGCTTGATGAAATTCAGGCCAGTACGCGGCTTGGCATGATACTCTATCGCAATGGTAAAGACTTCGTTGTTAAAGTAAATGCGGTCAAGTGTGACTGTCAGCTTTTTGTCGGTGGTCGTGTAGTGTACAGCTTTACCATCTATTGTTACTTGCTCAATCGCGAGTTCAACGGCATCAAAGGTGATCGTTCGGACCTCTTCATACAAAGCGGCAAACGTGGTATACGCGGTCCCGCTAACCGTCTCCTGCTCGAAGTCGAGCGCGACAACCAGTTTGACATGGCGTACATCGGCGGGACGATCTGGCGCGTAGTGAAGCGCGTCGTCAGGTAGCTCAAACGAACGCGCATGTGGAACAGCGTCACTCAAAGAAAAGAAACTATAGCCATCCCCAATGTCTATAGCAGAAATACGATTACAACTATGCATATGTGGCACCTCCTACGATAGTGTGGATATGTATATCTAACCACCGTAGGAAGCAAAGATGCAAGAAGAAGGAGCTTACCAATTTGCAACTTCTAGTTTTAACGATGACTTACTTGATTTTGCACCATGTTTGCTTGTAAACTTTGATGAGAAGCAACTTTCTTCACAGTATCCTGAAATGATTCGATTTGAACACTATGTTCCAAATGAATGGACAGGAGTGTACCAAGATTTTCTTACGGAGGTTCCTAAAGAGGAACAATACTGGATAGTGAATGGGCAAAATATTTTTAAGCATCAGTGATTTCTTTTGCCTACTCTATCGCTAGTTTCCTAGCAATATCATCCTCGACAACGTACTCTCGCTCTCGTGGTGTCACCAACTGCTCATACTTCCCTTTCCGAACATGCTCATACTGCTCTTGCACAAAGGCCGAAATGTCCTGAATGTCAAGTATCCATTCGCGTGCATAGTTCTCTAGCATCGCACCTCGTAGCCCTAACTGAATAGCCCGTCGTTCGAGTTTCGCGCCAGAGGGATCATGGTCGGGATCCCATTGAAGACGGACAGAGGAGTGCTCCAGCCTATCTTTCCACTCGTCTCTACTGGCATAGAGTTCCGAACTATAACTGCTATGCACGGCTTCCGCAAGCAATGCATTAAAGGCTGAACGTTTCAGGCGAATTGCTAGCGTTATCTCTTGCCCCTCTTTGCTTCCCCAACCTGAACGATACATCATCCAGAGAAAATTCGGCTTGATCCACGACATTCTCGTCAATGAAAAATCTCCCCCAAAGTAGCCATGCATCGCTGCGAAACGTCCAATCGTAGGACGATAGGCTTGATAGACAACAATTGAATGCTCATCGTATTGCGCGAGAATATGCCTACCTATTTGAGGCCAGTGAGCTTGTTGAGCAAGGTAAAGTTCAGTTATAAGGCCCATAAGAGTATTCCTTTTTTCCTAACATCAAGAATCCATTCGCGTATACATCTTGCTAGCGTTGGCACCCAATGTCCAGTGTACACGAATCGTGTTCCTCCAACGTCTTTAAACTATACCCTTACATGTGGCTCTATAAGCCTAGCCTGATGGCGTAACCTTTGGTAATCTGAAACGTATGTATTACGTATTCCAATATATAGGGGAGGCTTTAGCATCCTCTATGCTCATCTATGGAGCGAGACGTAGACGAGATATAGCGTCTGCGTGTAAAATAGAAGTAATCAGTAAAATGTTTTTTCTGTACACTCATGTACAGACGAGAAAGAGCAGGTCTGAAACGATGGACGCTCAGGCTATATATATGTACCAGAACCCGAACGAGCCGGGTCCACGAGGTACACAGCGCCCAAACCCGAATGGTGGCGGCGGAGCAAATGGTAATAACGGTGGGAAGCGCGATGGTACGTCGCTCCTCATCCGAGGCGTGATCATTGTGGTCGTGCTATTATTGGCGTACTGGGTATTTACATACTTCACGAGCAGTAGCAATAACGCGAATAGTGGCCCTAATGTTGTTGAAGTCCCCTATAGCACCTATTATCAGCAGGTGCAGAATAATAATGTGAAGAATGCTGTCTTCCAGGGGCAGGATGTCACGGGAAGCTTTAATACAGCCGTTACAGTTACCGATGCCAGTGGAAACACAAAGACCGGGACACAATATCACTTCACGCAGCTTCCAAATGGCGACCAAAACTTGATTACGCTACTGAACGCGCATCATGTACAGTATTATTCAAAGCCCGTCAATGACGGGAGCGTATGGCAAGGTATCCTCTTTGGTCTACTACCGTGGGTGCTTGTCTTTGGTGTGTTTATCCTGATCGCACGCCGTGCGACTCAGAGCCAGCAGAACATCTTCAGCTTTGGTAAGAGCAAGGCGAAGGTGATCCTGGAAGACAAGCCAACGACGACCTTTGCCGATGTCGCGGGTGTCGATGAGGCCAAGAACGATCTTGTCGAGGTGGTGGACTTCCTGAAAACACCAGGGAAGTTCCAGCGACTCGGCGGAAAAATTCCGCGTGGTGTCTTGCTTGTAGGACCTCCAGGAACAGGTAAAACATTGCTGGCACGCGCTGTGGCGGGTGAGGCAAGTGTCCCCTTCTTCTCTATGAGTGGTTCTGAGTTTGTCGAAGTGCTGGTTGGTGTTGGTGCCAGCCGTGTGCGTGACCTGTTCGATCAGGCCAAGAAAGCCGCACCGAGCATCATCTTTATTGACGAAATCGACGCCGTTGGTAAACAGCGCGGTTCGACGATTAACAGCAACGACGAGCGAGAACAGACCTTGAACCAGTTGCTCGTTGAGATGGATGGTTTCGACACACGACAAGCGGTTGTCGTGATTGCAGCCACAAACCGACCTGACGGCCTGGACAAAGCCTTGTTGCGCCCAGGACGTTTTGACCGTCGCGTCACTGTTGACCGTCCCGATTGGAACGGTCGCCTTGCCATCCTGAAAATTCATGCTAAGGATGTGCCGATGGCGAAGGACGTAGACCTTATCACCATCGCCCGTGCCACGACCGGTATGGTTGGTGCTGATCTTGCGAACCTGATTAATGAAGCAGCACTGCTTGCCGCACGTCGCAATCTCGATGCCGTCAACCAATCATGCTTTGATGAGGCATTGGACAAAATTCTGCTTGGTGCGGAGCGTCCATTGATTCTCAGCGAGGAAGACCTCAATGTCGTCGCCTATCACGAAGGCGGACACGCACTAACTGGCTTATTGACGGACCAGGTTGACCCGGTTACAAAGGTGACGATTGTCCCACGTGGCCAGGCACTCGGTGTGACTATGTACACACCCGTTGATGACCGCTATAACTACACGCAGGACTACCTTGAGTCTCAGCTTGTGACCGCACTTGGTGGACGTGCTGCGGAAGAGGTCGCGATTGGACGTATCACGACCGGAGCCGAAAACGACCTGCAACGCGTGACCGCGATTGCACGCCAGATGGTGACAAAGTGGGGCATGAGCGACCGCCTTGGCACGATCTCGTACAGTGAGCGCGAAGACCCCTTCGCGGGTACATCACTGGCCTCAAATTCACGCGAGTACAGTGAACGCACAGCATCGGTCATTGACGAAGAGGTGAACCGTCTTGTCAATCACGCACACGAACGCGCTGTAAACCTGCTCTCAGAGCATCGTGTCACGCTTGACCACATCGCGAAAGCCCTGCGCCTCCACGAGACTGTAGACGCTAAGCAGTTACGCGATATCATGATTGAAACGGGTGCAATCGAATCCACGCCCGCCTCGTATAGGTAACATCAATAAAAAAGTGTGGATGAACGTGATAGGTGCAGAGC
>CAXTWV010000059.1:9445-17101 GCA_964248005.1 uncultured Ktedonobacteraceae bacterium
TATTCTGCTCTTCATATTTTAAATTTTAAATCCACACTTTTTTATTGTAATACCCCTTCTATTGTCTCCAAGAGCACATCGCGTGGGCATGGCTTCGTTAGATATGCGTGGGCACCGAGTTCGAGGGCGCGTTGCTTATATTTCTCGGTGGTACGCGAGGTAAGCATAATAATCTTCACATCACTCAGTTCGGGGTAGATATGCATGATACTGAGCAGATCGTAGCCGTTCAGGTTTGGCATCTCCATATCAAGTAAAAACACGTCAGGTGGGTTGTGCGTAAGCAGGTCGAGTGCTTCTAAACCATCACGGGCTTCAGACGTGGCATAGTGTGCATGTTCAAGCGTCTGAGTCAGCGATTTTCTCAGCACAGTAGAGTCGTCGGCGACCAGAACCAGATGTTGCGTTCTGCGCACTTTTACCGTATCACTATCTCCAGGAAGTGCATGGCGATGCGCTACAGTGTAGTGCTTGAGCAAGGCTGGAATGTCGAGCAGCAGTAGTACCTGTCCCTTGCCATCAAGCACGGTCCCCACGACTCCTGGACGCTGTAGATACTGCGCGAGCGGCTTGATAACCACCGTGACATCACTCACAACCTCATCAACAAGAATACCGGCAACCAGACGCGAACGCCCCTGTGGAAGTATGATGAGAGGAGTAACCCGACGCTGAGGGTCTGGCTCATAGGGGAAGTTCAACAATTTGTGCAAGTGATACACGATATCAGCCTTTTGGTGCTGTTCATCGCTCACATACTGCACTTGCGCAAAGGGAAGCACCACCTGCTGTTCTCCGACACGCACGAGTAGGCCGCGTACCGTCCCCTGCGAACGAGGGAAACGTAGAAAGAAACTGACACTACCCTCGCTATTACGCTGCAACTCAATCGTGCCTCTTATCTGCTGCATCAAGGGTTGCACCATCTCCAACGCACCACCTTGTATCTCCATCGAGAAGCCAATTTCTAGCGTCACCTCGTTGCCAAGCGCATGAGCATGAAACCAGACATGCTGCTCCTCATGCTCTTCACCTGTCTGCTGAGTAGTAACAATACAGGTATGCAGTAACATAGACAGTGGCATCATGAGTTTGTCCAGAATGTCCTGGTCAATCTCAGTCGCTTCGCCAGTCACCTCGAAGAGGATATCCGGCGCATAGGTTCCCAGCACATGTTGTAGACGGGGAATAAGTATGCTTAGTGGTGTCAGGCGTAGTAGGTGTAGATGTGTATGTACGTCGGTGGCGCGTTGTACATAGCGTTGCATCACTTCGTACAACTGCGCATAAGCTCGCTGTACATGCGCGTCTGCTATCGTCACCTGTGCGATAGCATCACGCAACGCGGCAATAGTTGTATCACGTTCGCTATAGTGCTCCACTTCTAAGGGGTCCCATTCCGTCTTCTCAGACGCTTTGAGCAGATGTGGACGGCGTTTGAGTGTGCGCCCATGGAGCGTACTCCTGCGAGGTGTCGCCTCTTTCAGCATACGCTCAACAAGTGATGAAGCGGGCAAATGAGGGACATGTTGCGGGGAACGCGGTGGACGTGCAAGGTCCGTAAGGACACGTTCAAGTTGCTGTAGTCGTCCTTGTGCGGTATGCAGTTCGCGTAAGGCACCATCTACCTGTTCCTGCGCGTTTTCCAGTGGTGTACGTGTCTCCGCGAACTGTTCTGAAAGAAGGAGGAGCCGCTCAAAACGTCGTGCTTCGACTGAAATACTCTGCGGTAGAGGTGGATATCTCTGGATATCTTCCTCTTGAGAAAGCGGAGTCAAAGGAGTTGTGGTAGGATTCTTGTCGTCATGTGGAGGTTCTAGTGCGAACGAAAATTGTTCAAGCTCATGTTCCAAGGTATGTAAAGATGCATCGCTTTCGTGACCATGAGTTAAGAGGTCCTGCAGCGTTACCTCTAGCGCAAGCACAGCCTGTACGAGCACGTTCAGTCCTATCAGAGGCAAAAGGGCATTGGTCGTAATTTGCGCTACCACCTCTTCAATATGACGCGCGATAGAGGCCATCGCATGACACTCCATTGCACCGGCGGTACCACGAATCTTGTGCGCGACCCGGCGCAGAGTAGTGAAGCGTGTTTCATCGAGCGTGTCGTCTTGCTCTAACTGGCTCAACGCATGCTTCATCTGTCCAATATCTTCGTCCATCTCGGCGGCAAAGAGCAACAGCATATCTTCCTGGGAGAATTCAGCATCGTGACTGGATGGAAGAGGTTGCTCTGTAGGTTGCCATGCCTCCATCGCATCAAAAGCTTGCAGGATAGCAAGATCATCGGCAGACATAGGCTCATTTTCGGTGTCGAAGCGTTCTTCACTCACGGCTATCCTTCCTCTCTATACACTGCACCACGTCATTGACGAGAGCAGGCACGTCAAGCACAAACACCTGCTTCTGCTCGCCGTCACCATGTTCCCATACACCAACTATTCCGATAGGAGGTTCCCCACCTTCAGCGACAGAAGGGAGCGTAAAGGGAGTGATCTGCTGGACGTTAAGCACAGATGCAACGGAACCAACAGAAAGGACACAGAATGCTAATGAGATGTGTTCGTGCTGAACAACCAGGAAAACGCGTTTTTGTAGAGGAGTTGCACTGCTCTTCGTGAGATACGAACAGAGGTCTATAACCGCTATCGTTTCGCCACGCCAGGAGAGAATACCAAGCATCCAGAGAGGCATATCGGGTAAGAGCGTGATGTGTTGCGTGACAGGCAGTATTTCGCGGACGGGCGTGAGCGGTAGAAAGCAATGCGCGGCGCGAAGTTCACAGGTAATACAGGTAAGTGTATCGTCAGGGGGTGATGCTATCGTAGCAAGAGCATGTGAAGCGTGTAGTGAGCGTGGCATATGTGCCTTCTCATACGCATGATTCCAAAACTCGGTATCACTTAACTGCTCCAGATAGTCCGCATAGGCGTCGGGGGATACGGAGAAGAGTGTGGAATCTTCCTTCATCATGCGACCTCGCTTCCCCATTCTTCATCACACACGCTCATTTGTTGTCGCGGGAACGTTCAGTTGTTCTTGCACGATTGCAACAATTTCCTGTGTCTTGAATGGCTTGGTGATGTAGTCTTTCGCACCTGCGAGACGACCTTTGAGGCGATCAATCACGCTATCACGCCGTGACAGCATAATGATGATCGTGTTGTTAAACATAGATTTTGTTTTGAAGCGACGGGCAACCTCGTAGCCATCAATTTTGGGTAGGTTGATATCAAGTAAGACAAGATCAGGAACACGTGACGCGGGATCACTTGTAATCCAGCGCATCGCCTCAACGCCATCCGTAAAACCCAGGACATCGAAGTCTTCTCGTCTCAGACATGTCTCGATAATTTTACGCACAGTTGGTGAGTCGTCGATCACCATAATGAATTTGTTCATACAACAACTTCTTTCTTGTCTCGTCCAGTAACACTCACCCACCAATTGCACTGAATAGCTGCGATATCACACAAGAGTAGTCACTCATTTGGGACCAAGCGCACACAAGGGACGCCCTGGCTTCTCCTTAAGCGATAGATGAGTTACATGCACATGATAGTATCATATAACCCTCTCATATTGCAACATTTTTCCTAACAAATTAATACACTTCTACGTGCGTGGCAACTCTTTAAGGAACTTATCAAGCGTTCTAGCACGATATTGCTGGGTGAAATCAACAATATTAGAACGTTCGCTTGTCGGTTGCTTCTGTAATTCTTCTTGTATGAGTGAACGCAAAAGAGCGACATCCTCGCTCCACGCGACATTGAGCATAATCTCTGGCACGTTCTCCTCGACATAATGTGCATTCAAACGCCGCAACCACAGCGTAAAGAGGCGCACCAACCATTCCTGACGCATCTCTGGAGTCAACAAGGGCGTGAGTGTAGACGTTTCAAATACCATGTTGCTACTCGCCTCGCTCAGCAACGTCTCCAGGATGGGCATAATGTCGTCG
This sequence comes from uncultured Ktedonobacteraceae bacterium, assembly GCA_964248005.1. Taxonomy (GTDB): domain Bacteria; phylum Chloroflexota; class Ktedonobacteria; order Ktedonobacterales; family Ktedonobacteraceae; genus JBBQVS01. The sequence continues at coordinate 13,410 of CAXTWV010000059.1, forward strand.
ATGGCCTTATCGAACATATGCACGAGTTTTTCGTCCCGTTCCGCCAACCGCTCGTCGAGGACAAGTGCATAGACATCCATCGCACCACGATAATCATGGTGTTCCGCGCGTGTCTCTGCCTCATCTAAAAGCGCGTCCAGGTCGCCTGCGAGTGCCTGTATTGCCTCACCACGCTGTAACCGTGGAAGATAGCCAGCGATGCGTTGCCAACACGCTTCACGGTCAAGCGAGACAAGGACTGGTGGAGAAACGGGATGAAGAGCGGCTAACTCATCACTCCCAAAATCCCAATCCTCATCAATATTCTCCTCATCAAGCTCAATCTCGGCACTCTCTTCCATGTATAGTGGCGCAAGCTGTTGAGACGTGTCCCTGTCCAAGAGCATAGCAATCTCTGTATGCAAAAGTGGATAGCGTTGTGTCAATTCCTGTATGAGTAGAAGAAGATGGTCTTTACTACTGCGTCGTAAACGGTCTTCTAGCTCTTGCTCCATCATGACATCCTTCTGGATAAATCTTTCTTACAAGATGTAATACTACCACAAAAAAGATGTCACTGTGTATCTCTTTGTTATTCCACAACTGGCAATGTGAACATAAATGTACTACCTCGTCCCAGGACACTTTCGGCGGTGATGCGTCCCCTGTGTGCCTCGACCACGTGACGTGCAATGGCAAGACCCAGTCCTGTTCCACCACCACCAGGACCAAAGTAGTCCGCTTTCGAGCGGGCGCGGTCCGTCTTATAAAATCGCTCAAACACGCGCGGTAATTCCTCGCTACGAATACCAACTCCTGTATCATGTACAGAGAAACGCTGCATATGCTCTTCGGCAAGAAGCATCGTTCCCATGGTAATAATACCACCGGAAGGAGTAAATTTGATGGCGTTATGGACAAGATTGACTAGCACGCGGGTGATTTGTTTGCTGTCAGCAGCTACAAACGTCTTGCCCTGCTCAACATCGGTACGTAGTGTGACGCGATGACGCTGCGCAAGAGGTAACATACGCGCCATCACCTCACGTACCAGACGCTCCGCCTCAATTGGCTCAATCGTCATCGCCGCCTGTCCCGACTCGATGCGCGACAGGTCGAGCAGTTCTGACACCATATCGTTGAGGTATTGCGCCTCTACCTCAATCTTCTCCACGAACTCCTGCGCTTTATCGGGGTCGGTATCAACAATATCCTCTAGCGTTTCCGCGATCAGTCGTATCGAGGTCAGAGGAGTACGCAACTCGTGTGAGATGTTGGCGATAAAGTCGCGTTGCACCTGTTCCAGGCGTTGCATTTCCGCGACATCCTCAATAGTGAGTAGAAAAAAATGGTAGGGATGACTTGCTTGTGTTGAGTCATGCAAGGGCGTTACTGATACATTCCATGTTATTGTGGAGCCATCTCTGCTGTACACACCTCTTCTCGCGCTACCAGTATATGTACTGCTTCGCACGAGCGTTGTTATACCCGTATCATTGAATACTTGCTCTATGGTCTGCCCGATGAGTGTTTCTTGTCTACCAGAAACGTGTATGGCAGCCTCGTTTGCATCGAGGATAGTTGAGGTACTATCAATAATAAGAATGGGCGAGGGCAAGGCTTGCACAAGGCTTTTGAACAAAACGGGATACTCATGCGTCATTCGTTGGTCTCCGACGTACTCTTAGACGTTGCGGTGGCTGGAGGTACAGGGAGTTGCGTCACAGTTTCGGCATAGCCGTTTTGCCCGTGCGGACGAAGGCGTCCCATTAGATAACTATCAATATACTTACCATTGCGATAACTGCTGGCTCGTATACGCCCTTCAATTTCAAAATCGAAATTTTTGTACAGGCGCATAGCACGTTCATTGTCAACATATACCTCTAATGATAAGCGCACAAGATTGAGCCAATTGTCGGCAAGATCAATGACTGTGAGCATAAGCATCTTGCCAATGCCCTGCCCCTGATTTTTGTCATGCACAGCCATTGCGAGATCGCCAACATGCTTTTCACGACCTTGCCCGACGCGCACACGCACGTTCCCAACAACCTTGTTTTGAATGTCCGCTACAAAGACATGCGTTCGCTCGTCGTGTATCCACTGCTCAAGAGTCAGCCTCCACTCTTCGGCGGTTGTAGATGGGAGACGTGAGGTCCCCCAGAGAACGTTGGGCATATGCATCAATTCATAGATATCATCGGCATCGCTGAGCCGTAGGGGTCGGATGGTGATGCGTGTCATATGTGTGCTCCATAGATAGAACAAAAGGCCACCGACGAGATGTGGGTGGCCTTTGTAGAGAGGCTCCTCGAACTGGATTCGAACCAGTAACACCTCGGTTAACAGCCGAGTGCTCTACCGTTGAGCTATCGAGGAATGGTGCTCTTGCGAACGGACACCAACAGTATAGTACACGTACACCAATTCGTCAATACCTTTTTCCCGAAATTTGAAAATTCCTCTGAGAATTTGTGTGGGGTAGGAACGTAGTATGAATGAACGGTAACATAGAAGGACAACGCACGACTGTAGGGGTCTAATTCATTACACCCTGTTGGCAATACACAATGTTGACAGGGTATGAACCAACGTTTCAACATTCTTTCAACATAATCAATCATCAATAGGGTGTAATGAATTAGACCCCTACCCAGGAAATGCATATGCTACATACAAAAATATGTACAACATATCACACACTGTTTTTTCTTTTCCTGCTCTCTCTTCTAGCAGGATGTACCTCGTCTTACCCTACTACACTTCCTGTACATCGCCAAGCATCTAACATCACAGCCGCTGCTACTGGTTGCGGACATATACCACCTGTTGCAGTAGGTGTTAGCACTTCTATAACGATTCCTGTGAACTCTGCTACCTCTGAGGGCTTTCATACCCGTATCGCTATTGTGCATGTTCCTGCTACCTATGATGTACAGCATCGATACGCCGTTGTACTATCTTTTCACGGTTATGGGGGACACGCGACCGATATGGACCATTCCAGTGGTTTCTCACAACTCGCGGAGAAACAAGGGTTTCTCGCGGTGTATCCACAGGGGTTGCCTGATGGAAAAACTGGCATACCGTTTTGGGCGCATGTTGGCCCAATTGATTATGGTATTGATGAAGCAGGCTTTGTAAGTACACTACTGGACACACTACAAACACGCTTTTGTGTTGATGCACAGCGTATTTATGCGACTGGCTTCTCCAACGGCGGCGGCATGACTAATTTTCTCGCATGTAGACTTGCAGGGCGTATCGCCGCATTCGCGCCAATCTCAGGGAACTTCTATGCGCTCCCAGGCGGTTGTCATCCAGAGCGTCCCGTTCCTATACTCGATTTTCATGGCACAAAGGATGGTACATTGCCCTATATGGGTATTCCTGTTAGCAAGAATGCAGCTTGGCCTCTACCACCAATTCCGCAATGGTTGCAAACATGGGCTAAGCGTAATGGCTGCACTCAGGGGCCAGCAATCTTTCTCCGTCAAACAAACGTCACGGGCGAGCAATGGAGTGCTTGCAAAGGAAACGCGACGGTCATTCATTACCGTATCGAAGGCGGCGGACATACTGGCCCTCCACCCATTCATGGACAGTCAAGTGCCGAAGTGATATGGAAGTTTTTCCAAGCATATCATCTGTAGGGACCGACTCATCGCGTCCTCTTGGCCTTTCGATTGTTGACGAGGACGCGATGAGTC
>CAXTWV010000059.1:17111-19089 GCA_964248005.1 uncultured Ktedonobacteraceae bacterium
GGTCCCTACAGATGATATGAATATAATTTGGAATCGAGCGACCCTATATACACCACACCATTGAGAACAGCAGGCGAAGAATAAAGTGCATCACCTGCTGTTGGCGATGTCCAAAGCGACCCACACACCGCTTTCTCACAACCATTAGCGTTAAAGGCGTACAGCATTCCATCGTCAGAGCCAACATAGACCACGCCTCCTGCCACCGTGGGCGACGACTCAAGAATACTACCAGTGGGCGTCGAGGTCCAGAGTGGAGGACATGACAACGTACCACAGCCAGCGATATCATAGGCATACAGCTTATGGTCCCAGGAACTAACATACACCACGTCGTTTGTAACGGCTGGCGACGACTCGATAATACTGCCTGTGGGAGCCGATGCCCATAGCGGAGAACATACTGTAGCAGTGTCACAGCCATTGACATCAAAGGCATATAACTTGTAGTCTTGCGAGCCAACAAAAACAAGTCCATCCGCAATAGCTGGTGAGGATGTGATAATATCACCTGTTGGCGTCGAGGTCCAGCGTGGTGCGCATACCGACTTCCCACATCCATCAATAGCGAAGGCATAAAGGCGTCCATCACTCGCACCACTATACACCATGTTTCCCGCAATAGCTGGCGACGACAGAAAACCATTCTTAAAATAACCACCCTTGACAATGGGTGAAGTCCATAACGGTTGACAGTTTGTTGTCTTGTCACAACCATCGGCCTTAAATGCATACAACCTGCCATCATCGGACCCCACAAAAACCGTATTGTTTGCTACAGCAGGTGAGGTATACAATGCATCGTGTGCTGGTGTAGACATCCACAACGGAGAGCAAGAAGTCATGCCGCAGCCATGCGCATTGAATGCATAGAGTCTGCCATCAAGCGCACCAACATACACCACACTATTAACCACCGTTGGAGAGGCCACAATGCGCTCACCTGTAGCTGCTGTCCACAACGGTATACATAAAGCAGTACGGCATCCCTGTGCATCAAAGGCATACAATTTGCCATCCATTGAACTCACATAGACTACACCATCCATCACGGCAGGCGAAGAAAAAATACTGCCGCCAGTCGATACTGAGGACCAGCCAGGAACTAAGCGTGACACCGTTGAGGATGTAAGGATGTGTTCATCAGGATTGAAGTGAGTGCGTTGTTCATTGCCACCAAATGTTGTATATGCAACTGTTGAAAGTGTGGATGTAGGCTGAGGCCACAGAAACGGACGTGCAAACAGAAACAGGAGGAGACCACTAATTATGCAAAAAAGCAGCATAGTCAGCAGCACTATACGGCGCGATACCCTTGTGTTGTTAGCACGAATCATACTGTACCCCCAATATAACAGGATTTCATGTGTTCTGCTGAAATGGGTTTTCTTCAGAATACCATATCCATGTATATTTGTTAAAGTATGTTATAGCGAATTATATTGTTGCTTCTGTATCCTACTAGAAAGAGGATTGGATCTCCATCCATTAGGGGTGGGGAATAGCAGGGAGACCGCAAGGGTCTCCCCTACATTTTCACCCATACCCTACATGTAGGGGAGACCCTTGCGGTCTCCCTGTTAACTTCGACAGCTAAAAAGGGGAAGAGGCTTCCCTGCACGAGAACATGCAAAAGAAACCTCTCTATAAAAGGGGGAAAGGGATATCTCAGGTGGAGAAGAGCACCTGTTGGTGGAGGACGATAGACACTAGGGGAACACTAAGAGAGGGGAAAAGCCCTCAAGCCGTGGGTAGTGGCTCAGGCTGTTCATCGTGTTAGCCGCTTGCTTGCTACATAATGAGTATAGTTGACATAACATGAAATGTCAAGAATAAGCACTAGCATATTGGTACTATGAGCATGTTAAGGTTTTTGTAGGGACCGATTTATCACGTCCTCGTTGGCCTTTTCACTTGCCGACAAGGACGTGATAATGCTCTTTAACAAAATAGTACGGATATCTGTAGGGACCGATTT
>CAXTWV010000060.1:0-5740 GCA_964248005.1 uncultured Ktedonobacteraceae bacterium
TACCCAAGGCCAGCATCTAGGAAGGCGCGTCCAATACGCTTGTCATAGCCCATACCAACGGCAACTTCTTTTACGTCGGCTCCAAGACGCTCGCAGATCTGAGCTATCTCGTTGATAAAGGAAATTTTGGTGGCGAGAAATGCGTTCGAGGCATACTTAATCATCTCTGCTGTGTACATGTCAGTGATGACGATATGCGCACGTAAGGGCAAATAGAGGAGTGCTACATGTTGTGCGGCAGCCTGATCGGAGGAACCGAGCACAACGCGGTCAGGATTTTGGAAGTCGAGCACGGCTGACCCTTCGCGCAAAAATTCAGGATTTGAGACAACGGCGAATGGTACTTCTGGACGTTTGAGACTGTTGCGAATGATGCGCGACACAACGTCGCCACTACCTACAGGTACCGTGCTCTTATTAATAATAACCGCATAGTGATCGAGCTTTTCGGCAATACTACGTGCCGCACTCTCCACATAGCGCATGTCGGCACCGCCCTGACTCGTGCCTGTTGGCGTATTTACAGCTACGAAGATAAATTCAGCGTTATCCAAACCCTCATCGTAGCTGGTGGTGAAATGCAAGCGACCTGCCTCCACGTTGCGCTCAACGAGTTCTTCCAAGCCAGGCTCATAGATAGGCAAAATACCTTGTTTGAGTCGCTCAATTTTCTCTGCCACAATATCGACACAGGTAACTGAGTTGCCCATGTCAGCAAGGCAGGTCCCCGTGACAAGTCCTACATATCCAGTACCGATAACACAAATAGTTGACACAAACTTACTCCTCGATGTTTACAAATGGATTTTCGTGTTTTTCTGCTAGAATAGTCGTTGGTTCACCATGACCTGGAAAGACTGTAAGGTCTTCTTCCAACGAATAAAGCTTTGTACGAATGGATTCAATAATTTGCTCATAATTGCCACCGGGCAAGTCTGTGCGTCCGATGCTTCTATGAAACAGCGTATCGCCACTGAAGACACAGTAAGGACGACTGACAAAGCAGACGCCGCCCTGTGTATGCCCCGGCGTATAGAGCACCTCTAATGCGAGTGTGCCGAAACGAATGACATCACCCTCTTGTAGCTGCATATCCGGCTTTCGCTTGACGAGTGGTGCGCGACGCCCAAAGTTTCGTGCCGCACGCTCGTCTGTATACATAAACGTATCAGCAGGATGAATAGCCAGTGGTACAGGATACACAGCACTCACCTCATCAATAGCGCAAATATGATCAATATGCCCGTGTGTATTAAGAATATATTTGGGGACAAGCTGTAGTTCTCGAATACGTTCTAAAATGCGTTCTGCCTCGTCGCCCGGATCAATAATTACAGCTTCACGAGTAGTAGGACACGCATACAAATAGCAGTTTTCCTGAAATATTCCAACCGTAATACATGCAACTATAGGTACGGCTTGTTCGTCTATACTATGGGTGATATCGGACATACGTTCTTTGTCTCCTATTAGCGGCACTGCGCCATGTTTGGCTTCTGTACATACGAGACATTATAGCATAGTGAACCTATACCATTGAGACATCCGTATCTCATATATGCGATGTGAAAGTTGAGGGAAGCGTGCGTTTTATGCTATACTATAAGGAAACACAAATTGCATGTAATGACCGTTTATTCCTTTGCATACGTGGAGATGAGAAGATACGATGAGGACAGGGGCATCCACTTGCGGGTGCCCTAGAAACAGCTTTTAGGTGCCCTATACTAAAATACCAAAAGACTAGACGAGTAGGAATAGATAAGATAAAATGGGAAGCACAGGCATTGTATGCTACTCTTGTTGCTTGTCGGGTTGCCTACGCCTTTGGACACGTAGTTCAGGAGGGATAAGGGAAAATGTCAAAAGATCGCTCAGAGCGAAAACTCTATCACAAAAGTCCCGGACGCCAATATGGATATGATTATAATCCATTACGAGGTGGTACTGGGCAACAGAGCCAACAACAGGGGGAGCAGGCTCCGCAAGCAGAGCGGTCACAGAGGGCAAGCACGCAGCTTGTTCAACGCCCAGATCCCCGTCGAACCAGAGAACTTACACGTAAAGGCATTTTAGCCAGTAAACGTGCGGCGAATGAAACCAGTGAGAGTGAAGAGCAGTTTGTAGATGAAGAGGTGTATGAGCGTCCAACACGACGCTCCGCCGATGAAGAACAAGAAGATCCGACGTTGTACAGTAGCCGTCGTCATGCTCGCAATGTCGCTGCTCCACGTCTTCCCTCGACCCGTCAGCTTATTGAGACGGGTGAAGACGATGATTATGAAGAGGGCGAAGCATATCCAGCGGAGTATGCGGACTATGAAGTAGACCCCGATCAGGGATATGAAGATGAAGCTGATCCTCTTGATGTACGCATGGGTTATGCTCCTGTCCCCGCTCCACGTATGGCACCCCCTGCCCCACGTACACGTCAACTCGAACCCGACGAAGAGTATGAGGATGAATACGAAGACGAGTATGAAGATGAAGATGTTGCTCGTCCGCGTAGCCGTCGCAAAAAGGTGTCGCGGCGTGGTCTTCTGTTAGGGATTGGTGCGCTCGCTGTCGGTGGTGCTAGTGTTGCCGCCTACGAAGTAGTACCGAAGATTCCAGGTGCTGTCAACGGTGCCGCCAGCAACCTTGAGCATCAGGTAGAGGACGCCTTCAACAAAGGCTTGGCGCAAGGCGCGGAGAACGCACGTAAAGAACTGCTTACCTCACTGCAAAACCTCGAAGGTTTTACGCTCGAAGGTGCCATTAGTGCCGCGAAGTTAACACGCGTCGCCTACGATGTTTTTGTGTCGCCTATTGTAAAGGTTGGTGCTATTCTCGCAGGTGACTTCCTGACAACTATGCTACACGCTGTGACGACTGCACGTAATTTTCTCAAGGGCGCCTACCAGGATAATGGCACATTGGAGGCGTTACAAACCGTCTTACAATCGTGGGTCGATCAGGTGAAAAACCTGCCTCAGCAGCTTGATGCAATTACGAACACCGATCTTGATGGTGCGCAATCATATCTGAATGCGCTTACGGCGAAGATCAAGGAAGAACAGGCAACGCTCAACAAGAGCGGGACCGTTACGCCGACCACTGCTCCGAAAAAATAAACTGTCATTGGAAACGGAATATCGGTAGGGGCAGCAATTCATTGCGCCCAAAGATGGGTCGGGAGGGGTTTGCGTTGCCACGAGAGACGTTGTGGGAACGTTCGCCCCACCGCCCTCATCTTTGGGCGCAATGAATTGCTGCCCCTACCGAGAGGATGGTATATGAAAAAGAAACAATGGAGCAGAGAATCATGGCATCAATGGATAAGCAATCTCCTTGTGACACACCGTCGGATATTCGTGGTAGTATTGTGACTATCACGCAGGGAACTTCGAGTACCATGCTTGGCGGGTTTATGCTCGATGGCACTCAAGAGCAGAACGTACAGTTTGATAAGGTATTTACAAAGATTGGCCCTGATACACGAATTTTCGAGAAGCTAGGGCAGGAATGTCGTATATCTTCATTTTCAGCACTCAAGGTTGGGCAACGTGTACAAGTTCAAACCAACGGTGTTACTGCTCTATCCTATCCACCACAAATCACGGCAACAGAAATCGTGATCTTTTCTTAAGTGCTTCAACGACGGATACGTCCTAGTTGCAATGCCAGTAACACACCAAAAGAAACCGCGAGTAGTACAACTGAGAGTGCGATTGACTTGTCTAAGTCGGTTTCTGCGGCAATATAGACCGCGATAGGCATGGTTTGTGTAATGCCCTGAAAATTTCCCGCGAACGTGATGGTGGCTCCGAACTCGCCAAGCGCACGCGCCCATGTGAGGCCAATGCCGGAGAGAAGCGCAGGTGCGATAAGTGGCAGTGTCACACGCCGAAATGTGTAAAATGGGGAAGCACGTAACGTGTATGCCGCGAGTTCGTAGCGTCGGTCTAGTTGGGTTAAGCCTGCCTTGGCACTGTTGATGAAAAAGGGTGCCGCGATGAATGTTTGTGCCATCACCACGGCTACCGTTGTAAACGGAATGTCGATGCCTATTAGATCGAGATAGCGACCAATCAACCCCACGCGCCCAAATGTGAGTAGCAGAGCCACACCCGCGACGACAGGTGGCAACACTGTAGGCATTGTCACCAGCGTCTCCAAGCCTTTTCTCCCTGGAAATTCCATGCGTGCCAGGATATACGCGACAGGCAATCCTAGCACAATAGAAAAAAAGGTGCTGAGCGTTGTTGTCAACAAGCTTAACTGCAACGCTTGCACAACATCGGGTTGTTGTATAGCATCCCATAATACGGAAACCGGCTCATGAAAGAGCAACGATGCCAATGGGATAGCTAAAAACAGAAAAAAACATCCCGCAAGAAAGCCCACAATAATACGTGTGGGCCAACGGGATAACGAGATGTTTTTCTGAAGGAGCATCAGCGTCTTTGCCATAATGTTTTCTGTCTTTATGCACTTGGACTGATGAACTTGTACTTTTGCAGAACGGCCTGTCCGTCGGACGAAAGAACATACTGGTCAAACGCCTGGGCATCAGAGGCGTCTTTAGAGTTCTTCGTGACGGCGATAGGATATTCCGCGATAACATTGAAGTTGTCGGGGATGGTGATTTCCTTTACCTTAGGTGCAACCTTTGCCGTAACGTCGGTGAGATACACAATCCCTGCATCGGCTTCACCCAACTGCACCTTTGTAACAACGGCTTTGACATTATCCTCTTGCGAGACAAAGTTTGCTTTGACCGCGCTCTCATAACTCTTGCCATAATCGGGCGACTGAGCCATCTTGTCTAACACTTGCAACGAATATTTGCCTGCGGGGACCGATGGAGCCTCGATATCAATTTTGGTACCTTTATTCGCAAGGTCTTTCAGTGATGCGACCTTAGAGTCACCTGCAGGAACGATGACGACCAGCTTATTTTTAGCAAATATCTGTGAACTATCCACAAGATTGGCGTCGGTTGCCTTCTTCATATTCGCGGTATCTGCTGAGGCGAATACATCGGCGGGAGCACCATTTGTCATTTGTTGTACGAGAACTTGTGAACCTGCAAAGTTAAATTTGACTGTCACATTACTATGGGCAGCTTGAAAGCTCTTGCCTATTTCTGTGAAGGACTCTGTAAGCGAGGCCGCCGCAAATACGTTGAGCGTGACCGCTTTTGGGGTCGTTGTTGCCGTTGTTCCCCCTCCACCTGTTGAACCACCACTCGTCGAACTGCCACAGGCGGCGAGAAGGAAACAGAGAAGCAAGGGAAGAAATAGGGCGCGTAGGGCATACAAACGGTGTCTCACTGCGAACCTCCTTGAGGATATACACATGACAAAAACATTGTTGTTGCTTGAGTATTCATGCAGTGAGTATATGAGGAAAGAGTAAAGAATGTCAAGAGAAAAAATAGCATCCTCCACGCTTACAAGCGTGGAGGATGCTATTTTTTCTCTTGACATAAACATCACGGATCGCGTTGCGCGATCTCTTTGACGCCTTCTTGCGGCTTGACCTTATCAAGATGGCCTGGATCGCGTGCAGTCATGGGATCGATAGTGTCCATGTCGTTGCGACCTTGCGTGGAGTCCTGATCGCCAATAGTTTTCGACGAATCACCAGGACCACGTCCACCAATGTTGCCGCCTGGCTCACTATGACCAGTATCGACCGCTTTAGTGTCGGGCTTCTCACCCGTATTGCTACCTGTGCTCTTGGTCTGATTGCCAGC
>CAXTWV010000060.1:5840-18891 GCA_964248005.1 uncultured Ktedonobacteraceae bacterium
TCGTAGTATGCGCCATTGATATAAAATGTAGGTGTACCCTCTAAGCCACTCGCATCGCCACTATCAAGGTCTTCCTCGATCCGCTTGGTATAGGTCTGGTTTTGCATCTCGCGGTCAATCAGCTGTGTATCGAGACCAAGCGACTCGGCATACTGCATCAAGTTATCGTCAGTGAGGTGACGTTGGTTTTGGTATAGCTTATTGTACATCTCCCAGAACTTGCCCTGTGCGGCTGCGGCTTCCGCGATCTCGGCGGCATGTTCAGCATGTGGGTGCATCTCCACCAATGGATAATAGCGATAGACGAAGCGTATACGGTCGCCCATACGCTGTATAAGCTCATTGACGGTAGGATAGGCCGCTCCACAATCGGGACACTCAAAATCGCCATATTCTACGAGTGTTACAGGTGCATTGGATGGCCCCCTCACATGGTCACGCCTCTCATCGACTGGTGCCGCAAGTTGGACATTGTTATCTTGTGCTGAATTATTGCTCATCGTTAAATTCTCCTTCTTTTGTATAGTCAATAGGTGACACTGTTTTGGGGGCGTGGGAGTTTCAAGCTACCTCTTTATCAATGACTGATGAAGCTAATTATCGAATATCTCTTGTGTAACACTTGTAAAGCATCAACTCGTTTCACTTGTACTACCTTGAAATTTTTATAATTCGCAAGTATAATACTCGTTACCAACGTGATTTCTTTGAAGAAGTAAATCAGCATAAATAACAAGCTGTTTCAATGTATTTTATGCCTCATTCAAGGTAGAACACAGCCTACGTAGAAAGCAAAAAATGAAATCGCTTAGCGACTTAGACCTGATCGCGGTGATGGATACGTCCGAACATGACCTTACAACAGAGTTATTTATGCCGTTGCTCTCAAACTCTGTACGATATGATCGAGGCGTAGGCTATTTTAGTTCAGGGTGGTTACGTACTAATTGTGAGGGAATGGGAGCTTTTGCAAGTAATGGAGGAAAAGCACGTTGGATTACGAGTCCTATTCTTGACGAGGCTGATTGGGGTGCGTTACAGGCTGGCGACGCAGCACGACATGATATTGTACTACGTAAGGTTCTGCAACAGAATATTACTAGTTTAGAAGACATCCTCAAAAAAGATACGCTATCAGCGTTAGCTTGGATGGTTGCAGACGAAATAATTACTTTCAGACTAGCACTTCCTCAAGCTAAGCTACAACAAGGTGATTTTCACGATAAATTTGGTGTGTTTGCAGATACTTATGGGAATCAAGTAAGCTTCAACGGCTCTTATAACGATAGTATTCAAGGCACTCGTAACTACGAATCAATTAAAGTATTTTACTCCTGGGAATCAGCTTTTGCTCCACTTGTACACAAAGATGCTGAGCGATTTGAGCGGATATGGAACAATTTTGATCCAAATGTACGAGTTTTTGACCTACCGGAAGCGGCTAAAGAACAAATCCTGCGCCTTCGTAAAGGCGAACGTCCCTATGCTGCTCCTGAATGGATAAGGCTTCGTAAACTGAGCGAGGTCAAGCCAGCATATGCTCGTCCCACTATTCCTGCTAGCGTTACGCTCCGTGACTATCAAAAAGAAGCTATCAAGGCGTGGTTTGAGCATGAATGTCAAGGGCTACTGGAGATGGCAACAGGTACTGGTAAAACCATTACCGCACTAGCAGCATCCGTTCGTCTTTATGAGCGAGAGGAACAGCTAGCAGTTATAATTTCTGTCCCTTATCAGCATTTAGTAGATCAGTGGCATAGTGAAGCAAAGTTATTTGGTTATCGACCTACGCTAGCATATAAAAGCAAAGCCAGTTGGCTTCAAGCCCTACACCACCAAATTATGGAATACAACACTGGCTACCGCAGGTTTATTTCAGTTATTACTACCCATACTACGTTTTCCACGAAAGACTTTCAAGATTGCATAGCCCATCTGAAAGGTCCATCACTACTTATTGCTGATGAGGCCCATCATTTAGGTGCGGAACGCAGCCGTTTGAGCTATCCGCAACAGGTACCTTTCCGACTTGCATTATCTGCTACACCTGATCGGTGGTTCGATGATGAGGGAACCGAGGCTTTACGAGATTATTTCGGCAAGACCGTCTTTTCCTTCTCTTTAGAAAAAGCTATCGGTGTCAGCCTAACGCCATACTATTACTATCCTCACCTTGTCCCACTTACTGATGAAGAGCTAGAGCAATATCAAGAGTTATCTCTGAAAATTGCACGGCTATCACATCAGAAAGACAAACAAAAGCAACAAGCACTGGATATGCTCCTAATTCGTCGCGCCAGGTTGATGAATAACGCAGAAAATAAGCTATCAGTACTAGCCGAACTCATAGATCAGCAGGAAAACATAAAACATACGCTATGCTACTGTTCACCAGAACAAATTGATGCAGTGCTACGCCTCCTGGGGCTAGAAAAAGGTTTACTGGTCCATCGCTTTACGGCAGAGGAGAGTACGAAGGAAAGACAACAGCTACTAGCCGATTTTGCTGAAGAGAGACTGCAAATATTAGTCGCTATGAAATGCTTGGATGAAGGCGTCGATGTACCGAATACGAACACAGCCTACATAGCTGCCAGTAGTGGCAATCCAAGAGAATTTATTCAGAGGCGTGGTCGTATCTTGCGTAAAGCTCCTGGTAAAGAATTTTCGTACATACACGACCTAATCACAGTACCACCATCAGCAATTGGCACAAGTTTACGAGACTCGCCAACATTTGCATCGGAACGCAGTATCATCCGTAAAGAACTGCAACGTTTCAAGGAGTTTGCTAACCTAGCACAAAACAAACACAAAGCGTTAGAAGTCATTTGGGATATTGCAAAGCAGTATGGCTTGATGGATTTTTAGGAGGCAACGATGCTTAGAGAACGATTAAACCAGTTATTTAAGGCGTATGATCCAGCTATTCAGTCGCTCATCTCGCAAGTGTTAATGTTAGAGCAAGAAAATATATCGCTGGAAAAGCCACATCTCAAGAACGAGATCGATCAAATTATTTCGCAATTAGCATCGAAAGAGGTAGACCGTGCTGGTAAGGATGGCAATGAAAGTAGGAGTCTGTTTGAATGATATTTGAAAGACTAACCATAGAAAATTTCCGTCAGTACTTTGGTCGCCAACGTATCGAATTTGCGAAGGATAAGAAGCACAAAGTAACAGTCATTCATGGGGTAAATGGTGCTGGAAAAACTTCTCTCTTTCTCGCTATCAACTGGTGTCTTTATGGAAGTGAATACATTAGTAACGTGGGAGAGTTAATAAGCAAAGAAGCCGTCAGTAAGGTAAACGCAAGTGACTACGTAGATATGTCTGTTGAATTGTCCTTTCTGCATGAAGGAGAGCGCTTTATTGTAAAACGCACTAAGCAAGGCGTCAAAATGATAGATGGCAGTGTCAGAAACGATGACGACGAGTTTACGATGTTGCGTATACACGGCGATGGACAATCTGAGCGAGTGAAAAATCCAATCGGCATGATGAATGCTATCCTCCCATCTAATGTGCGTACCTACTTCTTGTTCGACGGCGAAAAGATTGACGATTTTGCAAAGCCAGAGTCCGCAAAACAAGTCAAAGAAGCTATATATTTAATATTCAAACTAGAAACGTTAGACCGCGCTCGTCGGCACCTGGAAGCTGCTGCTGGTGACTATCGTAAAGAACTGAAAACTACGTCTAGTTCTGAACTACGCCAACTTGTCCTAAAAGATGAAAAAGCTCGTATGGATTTGAGTGCAAATGAGAAACGTAAAGGCGAGTTGATAGAAGAGGTAGTATCGGTTCGCGGTAAAATCATTGATATTGACCAGCAACTTCGGGGGATACAAAACGCAAAGGTACTTCAACAGCAACGAGATAGGATTGAACGCGATTTAAAGCAACGCCGACTAGAGCTAGACGACATCATAAACCAAATCCGAGATGTATCCACTGGTGCCTATTTTATGTCTGCTCAATCCATAGTCACTACAGCATTAGCGGTCCTGGACAAAAAAAGGGAACGGGGAGAAATACCATCTAATATCCGACAGCAGTTTGTCCAAGACCTTATTTCTCAAATGATGTGTATCTGTGGAAGAGCGTTTACAGAAGATAGTCCTGAACATCGTCACTTACTTAGTCTAGCATCATCGACATTACCAGATTCTTTAGGTGATGAGCTGTTAGAAATAAGTGCAACCCTTCATTCTTTTGAGCAACGAAGTACCGCACAACGCACAAATATTACACAGCTAATGGGTAAGCATGTGACCTTGGTGGACTTGATTAAGGATTTAGTGGCGGAGGCTGATGATGTCGGTCGTCAGTTAAAAGGCTCTCCTCTCGAAGAAATCAGCCGTTTGGAAAAACAACGTCAGGAATTTTCTGCGGATATTGATAACAACAATATGGAGATAGGTGTTATAGGCGAACGCATTGAGAAGTCAATTAAAGACATCGCGCAATTGGAAAAGGACCTGTTTAAAGCACGAAAGAATGAGCAAAAAGAGAAGTTAGTAAGCACAAAGCTATACCTAACTCAGCAAGCAGCAGATGCAATCAAGGAAACGTATCAAGCGTATGCAGACGAGATGCGTGTAAAGATAGAGGCGAAAACAAAAGAGGTTTTTAGAAACCTTGTTTGGAAAGATAGTTCTTTCCAAGACGTGCGCTTAGATACTGACTTTAACTTGGAAGTGATCGATCAATATGGTAGACCTAATCGTTCCGAGCTTTCAGCAGGAGAGCGTCAAGTATTAAGTCTTGCCTTTATCACAGCGATGTCCCGTATCAGTGAAGAGGAAGCTCCTATCGTTATGGATACGCCATTTGGTCGTCTTTCATCCAAACCCCGTAGCAACGTTGCCGAATATTTGCCTCCTCTAGCAGATCAACTCGTGCTTCTTGTAACGGATGAAGAGCTGCATGGAGAAGCTCTTACAAACCTTCGCCCATATATAGGTGCCGAATACTATTTGAATTTTAACAACAAAACAAATTATACAGAGATTAGGGATAAAAAGTAAGTGAGAAGGTGCAATGGCTGATGACTCAATTAGTCGAGATACAGTCTCGGTTGACGACAGTATACACGAAATATACAAGCAGCTTACTGAGGGAAACAACATACTTACGACCCCTTTCCGTACTATGAAAGATGTTTTCATGTGGGCACTCTGCTTAGGCGTTCAGAAAGGTCAAAGGAGAGCACTTACAGGCAAAAAAGTTACAGTATTTAGATGGGCACAGTTTGACTCACAAACCGATATACCACTGCTTAAAGCTATCGCGATTGCTGAAAGTGGAGACGTAAGCATTTTGCTCAAGCGAAACGATATTCTAACGCTTGCGGAGGAGTACGCAAACGGTGGGATATACGATCTCAGGGAGAACGTACTGGATGAATATGGACAGCCGTTGTGGAATTTGGTGAGTATCTTAAGTGAATTCAGAGAGGTAATATAATGACGAATCCAAACGTTTTAAACATGCATAAGCAAATGTTGGAAGACAGAATTAGAAATGTTACTAGTAATTTAAGTATACAAGATAGTGAAGCTTTTATGCGTGTTGCATATGCATTAATATTTGATACAGACTATAGTACTCCCGATTATGATGTTGATGTGATAGATGGAAGTGGAGATAAACAAATAGATATTGTAAAAGTCGAAGAGTCTGACGATCAAGCAATAATTCATCTTATACAAATAAAAAACAATAGCAGTTATGAAGGAACAGTAATTGTCCAAATGCGAGAAGCTCTTCATTGGATATTTGAACGCCCTGTTGAGCAATATGAAACACTTTCCAACGAAGCTTTCGTACAAAAAATAGAGGAAATCAGAGAAGTCTTGTATAGACTAACACCTAAAAATGTAGAGGTAGTCATACATTACATCGCTAAAGGAGATACAAATAAACTATCACCAGATTTTATTCAAGAGATTGAAAACACAAAAAATTTATACGGAAGTAGAGATTTTCAAAATTTTAGTTTTAAAGTGTGGGGAGCTAACGAATTGATAGAAAGGTCTTATGATATACAACAAGAAAAGCGGCGTATAGATGTAGATGTGCCTATCTTCACATTGTGGCAAGTACATTCTCATCTAACATACAGCACTTCTGCTATAGAGGCGGCTATTTGCATTGTTGATGGCAAAGAACTGGCAAAGATTGTTGCGCAACACGGAGTGAATTTATTTGAAGAAAATGTCAGAACTTTCCTTGGCGATAAAAAAATTACAAATAAGAGATCAGTAAACGCAGAAATGCTAAGAACGTGCAGTGACGAAGAAGCGGCTGACTTCTTTTGGTTTTATAACAATGGTATAACTGCAACATGTGATAACTTATCAATTATACTTCCGGCTAACCCAAATATAATTAGAATAACTAATATCCAAATAGTAAATGGATGTCAGACTTCTATGACTTTATACAACGCAATGAAGAAAGGAACTCTGAGTGATAAAACTAGGGTTCTTCTTAAGGTATTTGCTACAAAAGATAAAGACTTTGTTGACAAGATAACACTTACTACAAACAGCCAAAACTCTGTAACTGATAGAGATTTGAGATCAAATGATGAGCTACAACGAAGTTTGCAGCAACTTTTTGAATCTCGTAGCTACTACTATGAACGTAAACCTCGTATGTTCAAAGACCGACCACTTACGAGAAATGAAAAGAAGAGAATTTTATCTAATGAAAAAGTAGGACAAGCTTATCTTGCCGTTGCACAACGTCAGCCTGCAGTAGCAATGGCTCAGAGCAGCAAAATATGGTCTGATGCTTATTATAAAAGCATTTTTGGCTCAAGCGTAGATGGACTCCTATTAAGCTATCTTATTTATTCTTATTGTGTAAGCAGAAGTAAACAAGTAGGTAAAACTCTCTCTGGTGTTGATAAAGCTATCACGAAATATGGCAACTTTCACTTAGCAAGAATTATCGGTGCAATACGTATTGCGCCGTACTGGAGTGCATCATTTGCATCAGAGATAGCTAAACTCATCAAAGAGATAGAAAGTAAGCCCGATTCTCTGGAAGGAGATTACAACCGAGCCCAAACTATGTTAAAAAGTGTTGTGGAAGAACTATCTAAAGGTGATACTTCCAAGTTAATAAACGTTTTCAAATCAGATGGAATAAGACAAAAGCTTGACAACGTATTAAAGAAAACCACTTAAATAAGTAGCTTTCTTACTACATCTACAGAAATTACAAGAGAGGATGTTACAATATCATCGTCATATTTATTATTATTGCGACCGAGGCCAAATCTCAACGAGCCATAAGCCCTATCTTCACCATAACCAAGCGCAAGAATAACATGTGATGGCTCCACTTTAGCAGTGGTACATGCTGACCCTGTAGACAACGCTACATCGTGTTTAAGCTGTACCACTAACGCTCTACTCTCAACACCTGGAATATAAATACTCAAGTTGTGTGGCAATCTGTTAATAGGATGCCCATTAAGTTCTATACCTTCAATTCCTGCTTGCAGCCCTTCCCACAGATGATCTCGTAATCCTCGTAAACGCTCGCCCTCTTCATTCATCTCTAACTTAGCAATTTCAGCAGCTTTACCTAATCCTACTATCCCTGTAACATTGAGTGTTCCTGATCGCATACCTCGCTCGTGTCCACCACCGTGCATTTGAGAAACGAGGCGTACTCTCGGATTGCGTCTACGAACATAGAGAGCACCAATTCCTTTGGGACCATAAAACTTATGGGCAGACATAGAGAGCAAGTCAATGTTCATTGCTTCAACATCTATAGGGATATGTCCAACGGCTTGAGTGGCATCAGTATGAAATAGTACTCCATGCTCTCGTGCAATCTTCCCTATCTCGGCAACAGGAGCTATTGTGCCTATTTCGTTGTTTGCTGCCATGATAGAAATTAATACTGTTTGCGATGTAACAGCCTTTTGTACAGCGTTAGGGTCTACCATACCATAATGATCAACAGGTAAGTATGTTACTTGCCAACCTTTACTTTCTAAATAGTGGCATGGGTCTAACACTGCATGATGCTCCGTCACACACGTAATTATATGCTTCCCTTTACTCTCGTACTGCTCCGCCACACCAAGAATTGCTAAGTTGTCAGCTTCTGTTGCTCCACTGGTGATAATTATCTCATCATGTTTGGCATTAATAAGTTGTGCGACTTGTTCACGTGCTTTATCTACTGCTCGCTTTGCATCATTCCCATATTCATGATCTATACTTGCCGCATTGCCAAAGCATTCAGTAAAGTATGGAAGCATCGTTTCTAGCACTCTTGGATCAACAGGAGTTGTTGCATGATGATCCATATAAATAGGACGGTGTGAAGGCATAATATGCTCAGGCATAAAGCATTTCTTTCTCTAACTCAGGATACTTCTCTTTTAGACGTTGCTGTGCTTCTGCTACTAAATCAGCTAAGTCCTCTAAACCTTTGAGACGCTGAGACAGCATCAGCACACCTCTACTAAGATGCGCCTTGAACTGTCCTTCAAGGTCCGCTTCTGGGTCTCCTTTGTCTTGAGTAAAACGCCGCTCTCTTAGTAATGCAAAGAAAAATGTATCCCACTGCCCTGTTAGTGTTGAGCGGTTAAACTCACGTGTCTGTCCCTCGGTATAGAGTTGTGGGTCTGGAATGAGCGGTTCCGTGAGCGACAGACAAAAGCCCAAGCGACATAAAAGGTTAGGGGTAAGACCTGTACGTGTTTTTAGAAGTCGTAAACGCTGATCAACGTCCTCGCCTATGTAGATGCGATTAAATGCCATATGTAGCTAGCTCCTCTGCAACACCTAAAGATAATGAAGCACTTTTAGAAAAATACATACTACTATCCTTGGTAACATCTGTTCCGCCTTGTTCAGCATCGTAACGAAGTCTATACACATGAGCAATATCAGATTTTGCTTCACTGAGCAAATGAGCATCTAATTCTGCGTCTGTAGAAAAGAGTAAAACTTGTTCGCTCACGAAGGGAAGGTAATCATCCATAAGCCGAGAGCGGTGAGTTTCGTCGAGTCTTGCCAAAGGTGTATCTATTGCTAATGGGAGTGGAAGTTTACTAACCATTCTCAATGCCCACAGCAAAGCCATTGCATATAACTGCCGTTCGCCTGCTGAAAAATCGCTTAGTCTCAAAGGAGTGTTATCAACTGTTTCAAGATGTATCTCGAAATATTCTGGACTGATTCGTGCTTTCGACACTAAGTGCTCTTTTCGACATATCTTGTTGAACGAGATCACAAGAGCCTTTTCTAAGTCATGCAATTTTTGTCGTGTCAGTACATCTTTATACGCACGCATTGTAGCTTTACTACGCTCTGCATACTTTAATTGAGTTTCTAGTTTTCTTAGTTTCCTATATTGCTCAATGGTTTCTTGCCACTCTCGGTGTTTTTCATCATATTGAAATTGTAGTGAACCTATCTGTCCGTCTAAGGCACTTTGATGTTTCTTCTTCTCATTTGAAATTTTTTGTAGCCGCGCAATTTCAGCCTTGATAGGTTCTAAGACATCATCCTCAGGAGCACGTTGTAAATCAACATTGATGCGTCGCTGGTCTTCTTTTGCAGCGCGAAGACCTGTACAAAGGGGTTGTACTTGTTGTGGTATATCGCGTATGGCTTGAAGTATCCAGTTTCTTAATTGCTGATGTTCAGGTTCTGATAATTGGTGTACAATCGTTTCCTCATCAGAGGATTGTGGTTGTCCGAAATTTTTCAGCTTTTCAGTTAAGTGCTGTGCTACACGTTTCCGACTAGTAGAAGAAATATCTAACCCTTCCCATACTACATCTTCTGTGAGAAGAGCCTCGATTTCAAACAGCTTATCTTGTAACAATATGTTGAGTGTGCGTCGCTTCCGTGCCTCAAGTTCTGTCACCAAGCGTTTGTGAAGTTGCCAGCATAATTCAGGTGCAAGTGCAAAAGGTAGAAGCTCGTTACATAAATCACGGAGTTGGTTGGAGAGCATATCAATCTCTTTTTGCACCACACTCAGTTTCCCTTGTAATGTACGTCTATTAGCAGCGTATAATCCTCCCTCAGTGGCTAACAATCGCTCTTGTTGTGCTAAAGCTGCCTCACAACTGGCTATATCTGAGGTAGTATCGTCAAGTTCTCTACGTAGTACATTTAGATGATCTTCAACTCTGTCTTTAGCTGTTTGTAGTTCCAGAACTTTGGTATAGAGCGATTCTACTTTCTTTGTGCTACCTTGACGGTTTATAAGCACCTCAAGGTCTGTATCCAATCTCTGTACCCAATCTAGCCCTAATAAGCGTGTCAATGTCTCTTTAAGAACTGTACTTTGTTGGCCTCTGTTGGCTAGAGCATCTAACTGTTCAGCATCAAAAAAACATAACTGTGCAAAGCCAGGTGGAATAAGTTCATCTAACCATGTTTGATAGTCAGTTTCATCAATCTTTGGAGGTTGACCATCTTGCAAAATGTGTAATATCTCTCGAATACCTTGCGCGTGCTTTTTCCACCGTCGTTCCACTTCAACAGTGAAAGTCTTACCTGATTGTACATACTGAAAGCTTAAAGCTACTCCACTATTAACAGCCTGAGTATCTTTTCCCGAACCATTAGTACGATAACCGTGGATACGGCTTCGCATAAAGTCTTTATCCTTTTGCAAACCCGTTGAAGTATCAAATTGTGAAAAGCCGTGAAGAGCTACCATCATAGCCTGAAAAAGAGTAGTTTTTCCTGCTCCATTGTGACCACTAAATATTGTCAAATTATGATTTTGACCATTTAGTGAACGTGGAGCGAGATCAAAGGAATGCTTTCCCTTAAAAACTCCGAAGTTGTCAACCATTAAATTTAAGAACAACATATTCTACTCTGCCGCCCCTCTCGAAAATAATAGGTTCTCTTCTTCTCTCTTTTTTGCAGCATCTATAATATCTGCTTCGTTCTCCCATTCCCGATTTAGTACTGCCTGCAATGCCTTCTGTACGCCTGCACGCCTCGTCATCCCTGTTGACTGTCGTTCTACTTCAAGGAGACGTGCAACAAGATCAAAGGGTACATCATGTTCTTTGCATAAGCTCGATAGCAACTCTTTTTGATTTGCATCGAAGCCACCATCATCGTCTTTAGGCCAATTTAAGTCGCGCCCATACACCGTGCGGAAGATTTGAGGAACAGAGTCTTCCCAATCTTGACGTTCTATACGCCATAATCGTCTGATCTCACATAATTCCTCGTTTGAAATAAGTTCCATATCCTCATCAGGACCATTCTGTTGTACAGATTGTTGTGCTTCCAAAACTTTTTTTAACGCAATCTTGCTGGCATCCAGTGTATAAGTACGAGCAGCAAGTGTCCCGTCTTTCTTGAAGACTACTCTACCGTCACGCCCTCGGATATCTCGGAACTCACGTTTGCGCTCAGGTTCTGTTGTCGTGACTAGCCACTCTCTAAACTCAAGTAGCGGCTCCATCCAGTCTTCGCCGTTATCAATAAGTGCTTCCATTGAAGTATCACGCCGAGCTACTGTACAAACCCAGCAACCAAAACGGCTGTTACCACAAGAAGGTGTAGTTGTATCAATGACAAGAGGACATTCACCAGAACTGGCATTGCGATATAACGCAGCAAGATCACGATTGTTATTGCCCCAAGGAGAAGGTGATTGCAATAAATACGTCCATACATCGTCAGTTGAGAAATCTGCGATAGGAGCGTAGACGTAGGCCCCAGGGAGCGAACTATGGCGACGAAGCAAATGGCCCTTCACTTGATACGTGCTCATCAATTGCATACGTGTAGAGCTTTCGGCCTTACGTACTCCCAATATCATAATGACTTCGCTATATTGAGCTACTTTTTGTTCCACAAAGCGATTTGCTGGAGTTATTTTCATGCGTTCTGTACACCAACGGAAACGCGTTGTGGGAGCAGGATAACCACGACCAATTAAGTTTACCCAAAAGCTATCGTTGACGGTGGGCATAACTTTTTCAGCACTAAAAGGCATCCCTTGCTCTTTTGCTGCTTTGTTAATGCGATCAAGTGTATTATCAATGTGATCAACTATAACGGGGGTTTCAACTTTAGTATCGGAGGCAATTACAAATATTGGTTTCTGCCGTTCTTCCGGTGGAAGTTCTTTGATCGCATTCCAAATAAGCTGTAGAACAGTTGTAGAATCTTTACCACCACTATACCCTATTACCCAGGGTTGCGGATACTTTTTATAAACGTCTCGTATTTCATTTAGAATACTCTCAACACTCCTGTGCTTTAAAAAAGAGTGCTCACTTGGAAGTCCTGTACTCATGAATAATCCTCGCTCTCAACCTTGATCGTCTACATTTTTAAACAAAGTTAGCATAGCGGGTAATTCCTGTGCGAAAATACTCAGATGACTTGACGATGAAACTATTAGTTTCAATCTCAACCGAGTTGCCATTTTTACACTATTTGAAATTTGTCATGTATGGTGAGCAGTGAAATAGACATGTGTGAAGAAAATACGTTCTATTATAGCAAGGTTAACCTACTATGCTCAAAAAATCAAGTAGGTATACCACGAAGAATGCCATTAAAAAATTTTATTTCATTACTCAGTAGTCATGCAAAAGAGATTATAATGTTTACACGCTGTATAGTCACAACGAAACCGTTAGAGACACAGTAACAAGCTGAAAAATAAAAAACACTGTTTTTACTTGTTTCTTTTTAGAAAATAGTAAAACACCTGTTACACTTCTAACAATGAAATGTTCTGATACAGAATGAAATATTATAGTTTACCTATATAATAAAGAACCCGCTGCTCAGAACTTCTCCCTATATCGTCTAGCAAAGTACCCTAAATTCCTATCACTCTGCTTCACAACATTATCCTCTAATCATCTCACTCTTTCCTTATATTACACCAGCTACATCCCTCACCTCTCGTTCCTGTTCACAAATACATATTCTCCTCCTATGACTTTTCTCCCCACTCCCTCACAATTCGTTGACGAACGAAGCTATTTCTAGTAGTATAGTCTTACTAAAAAAGTCTA
>CAXTWV010000061.1:0-4400 GCA_964248005.1 uncultured Ktedonobacteraceae bacterium
AACGGTTAAAATTCTTGTGGGCCAGACTAGTAGGGACCTATTTATCACGTCCTCGTCGGCAATCGAGACGCCAAGAGGACGTGATAAATCGGTCCCTACATTTTGTAGGTGTTTTATCGACGCATCGCGATGGCGTAGGGCGAGTAGTAACCACGCAGCGAGCGCGAGATGCGCCCTATTATAAAGGTCCCTTCGGGCCGATGCTCTTCACGCTCGATGTAGCCGCGACGGTGGAAGAGTTCGACAAGTTCGCCTTTGGTAAAAGGGATAACAACCTGTACCGTGTCCATACTCTCCGCCAGCACCTCAGCTATTTTTTCACAGAGCGCGTCTAGCCCAATCCCCTTGAGTGCTGATACGGGTACGGCATTTGGGTACAGAGTGACATCAACCTCTGCTGGATTATCGAGTAAATCAATTTTGTTGAGCGCGGTCACGCGTGGTTTCTCCTCTGACGCAAGATCGCGAAGAACCTCGTTGACCGTCTCGCTCTGCTCAATCGCGTTTTCATGCTTCACATCGACCACTTCGAGCAAGAGATCGGCGTCCATGACCTCTTCAAGCGTTGCACGGAAGGCTGCAACCAGCTTGGTAGGCAGCTTTTGAATGAAACCGACGGTATCAGTCATCAACGCCTCTTGATTGCCCGCCAGCACAATATGACGTGTAATTGGGTCGAGTGTGGCGAATAGCTTGTTTTCAGCGAGCACCTCAGACTCCGTAAGTGCATTGAAAAGCGTTGATTTGCCCGCGTTAGTGTAACCAACTATCGCAACAACAGGCATGGCTTGAGCCATTCGTTGCTGGCGGTGCAGAAGGCGTTGAGCGCGTACCTCTTCGATAGCCTCTTTTAGTTCTGAGATACGGCTGCGAATGCGGCGGCGGTCGATTTCGAGGCGGGTTTCACCAGGACCGCGTACACCAATAGAACCGCCTGCTCCACCCGTCCCACCGGAGCCACCTGCACTCGCACCACGAGAGCCACCTGCTTGTCGCGAAAATTCGGTGCCACGTCCGGTCAAGCGTGGAAGACGATACTCTAACTGTGCGAGTTCCACTTGAAGACGACCTTCACGTGTGCGAGCATGTTGCGCAAAGATATCAAGAATGAGGGCAGTTCGGTCTACAATACGTGCATCCAACAACTTTTCGAGGGTGCGTTGTTGTGCGGGAGTTAACTCATCATCGAAGATAACGAGGTCAATGTCCAACTGTTTTTCCAGGTCAACTAAGTCTTGAGCACGTCCCTTGCCTACATAGGTTTGCCCATCGGGATGAGGGAGACGTTGAATCAGAGTGCCGACAACCTCGGCTCCCGCGGTACGAGCCAATATGCCCAGTTCGCTTACTGAGTCCTCGACGCTCCACATAGTATCATGGTCGTTCGATTCGACCGCGACGAGGTAGGCCCGTTCGAGTTTGCTATTGACTCCTGTGTCGATAAGACGATCTTGTTTTGCCGTAGTTTCCTCCACATAGGTTTCAAGGAACAGACAACGATCCATCACTCCTATCATACAACACCCTGCAAGAATCTTTTCTAGTGTGTGCATCTGCATGGTGGCGAAGCCACCATGCAGACGCACACACTATTTTTTTCAATACGATGGAGCTATGCATAGCTCCATCGTACTCTTTTATTATCGAGGAGGTTGTGGGATGTTTGGTAATGTCTTCACGAAAAAGCTGTTAACTTTGGCGAAGAGGCTATTGTTTATAGCTTGATTGTAAAAATCGTGCCATTGCTGTAACTGCCCAACTTGTACATTTGAGCCAGGTAGAAGACTTGCACCGTGCTGAATCGTACTAACCGTTCCCTGGACATTGTTAAGAAAACTGCCGAGCAAGATGAGGAAAAAGAGCCAGAGCAACCATGCCTCCACAAATCCAACTACCCCGCCAAGCAGCGAATCGCCCGATCCGAACAAAGGAATACCCTTCACGATACTGCGAAGTGCGTTGCCGATAATGTGTAGCACAAACACTGCCAGAAAAAACAAGATGAAGAACGAGATGAGCGGTGTTGCGGAAAAACCGCTAGACGCAAGGAACGCCGTAAACTGTGGTCCCCAAAAGTACGCGACGCCAAGTGCAAGCGGAATACTAATCAGGTTGAGCAAGCTCAACACAAACCCGTTGCGCAAGCCGCTTAACACAAGCAATACAACCGTAATCAAAAACAAAATGTCTATGACGCTTAATGGCATATATGTTTACCTTCAATATAGCGTTGTGACAGAAAGACATAAAAAGACACATCCATTATCTATACGTAAAGACGATGAAATTATCCAAGTTGTAACAGAACAAACGTTTTGTGTGCCTAATGAATTTTGACAATCGAAGACAGCAATGGGGGTATGGGGCACAATTATGGGGTTTAACAAATTAGTACGGATACCCGTACTAATTTGTTAAACCCCATAATTGTGCCCCTGCTTAGCGTGCAGGTGTATGTTTATGTTCTGGTTTTCTTGGCTCGACCAATGATTTCCCTGATTTCATTTTCGGGGTTAAGTAGCCAACTGCCTTTAAACGTAGGTATATCCACAACGTTATACCGAGCAAGAGACCACCGAAAAGATAACCTCCAAGCACATCACTTGCCCAATGGTCGCCTAGATAGATGCGCGAAGGCCCAACAAGTATCACAAAAAGCGCGGGTATGATGAGGAGCACATAATGCCACCAGTGCTTTCGGTTGAACAAAATGAGTCCAAATGAGAAAAGGAGTCCAAAGAATGCCACATAGGACATCACATGTCCACTGGGAAAGCTCTGCCCTGTTGCCTTCTGAAAGACATCTACAAGATGTACTGTTGGACGTGGACGACTAACAAGCAGTTTCACCAGAAAATTTACGACCGCACTCACTACAGAAAGCGTGACAATAATCAGTGCTTCCAACCTCAAACGTACAAGCCAGAATGCAATAGCAGTCACGAGAATAAGCCCGGTAAAAATTATTTGCTGATTGCCCAAAAAGCTTACTGCAACCATGAATGATTGGAGCCAGGGAGACTTGTTTTCCTGAAATTCTTGCGTGATTACCACATCGACCGGAATCACAGGATTGAAATGCACGAACCATGCAAGCGCGGTAAACAGTAAAAATTGAATAAAGTAGACAAGAGCGAGTATGCGGGTGCGTCGTGACGAGCGATACCACGGTTCTCGTCCGCTATCAATCTCCTGCTGCACATGTTCCATGGTAGTATCCGCTGTGTCTTGTATCTGATCTTTCATTATTCTCTGTACCTTACCCGTCTCTTCTATGATAACAAATATCCTAAAGGATAGATGTAATACGTTTTTGCTGCTATAAAAGTTTACAATAATAAGCGAGAGGTCGATTTGCATTGACACGTCGCCAAAACCTACATTATAGATAGTCAAGGGAGAAGGAGCAGAGGAAAAATGGCACAGACAGAGGTGCGTTCAGCACGCGCAGAGGATAAAGACATCGTATTAGCCTTTTGTACTCACACATGGGACTGGGGTGATTATATTGATCGTGTGTGGGACGAGTGGCTTGTAGACTCGCAGGGCGAACTGTTTGTTGCGGTCACAGATGGACGGCCTACAGGTGTGGCACATTTGCGTATGGTCAATGCGACCGATGCGTGGCTTGAAGGCTTGCGCGTTGACCCCAACTATCGACAACAAGGCATTGCAAAGGCACTCAACGTTGCGATGTTAGAAGGTGCGATGCGACGTGGCGCAACCATTGCTCGTCTCGTCACCGAGTCTACAAATACAGGTGCTATTCACATGATGGATACCATTTATATGCGACACGTGGGAGCCTTTACTCCATTTCGTGCCAATCCTCTTGTCGAACAAGCGAAGAGTCGTACAAAGGTGGACTACAGTCCAGAAGGGACACACCTGGCAACTGTAGACGACATCGATGAAATTATTGACTACCTGAATGTCTCCAATATCTTTCCAGCTGTTGGGGGCCTGTATTACGCAGGTTTCGTAGGCTATGAGATCACTGCCGCATTACTTAAGCAGAAAATCGCGGACCAGAACGTGTATCTCTTACGTCGCTGGAACCGCCTGGACGGGCTGGCGATTGCGGAACCTCGTGAAGACCGTCAAGGCAAGCGGCTCTCGATTGGCTATATCGACGGAATGACAATCGAAGCAATCAGCCTCGTGGCCTATGACTTACGGCAGCGTCTGACTCATAACGGTCTCGATAGTGCCTATGTATACGCACCTGATCTCATGTTGATACGCGATGGTCTCACAGGCATCGAATACGAATGGGATGATAAAATTTTCTATACCTATGAACGTAGTTTTGAATAATGAGGAAGAGACAAAGCAAAAACGGCCACGCGCGCGTTGCCCGTTTGTGTTTTGTGGTTCGGCTTATTTAATTTGGTTTAGTT
>CAXTWV010000061.1:4410-18833 GCA_964248005.1 uncultured Ktedonobacteraceae bacterium
CTATACCTATGAACGTAGCTTGGAATAAGCAGGAATAGACACAAAACAAGGTCTGGAAGCTCAGCTTGCAGCCTTGTTTTGTGTCTATTCATGCTTATTAGGTGGGGTTCAGTACAGCATCACTATTTTTTAAGCTGTGGAAACGCATGAGCCAGCATCCGTAGTTCATACCTCCACCGACAGCAGGAAGAGCCAGCCACTGACCATCATGGAGTTGCCCTTTACGCAGAAGTTCGACCAGAGCGGTTGCGATACTGGCATTCGAGAGATTCCCGAAAAAGCGGAAATTATCGACGAGCTTCTCCGTTGTCGAGGCAGGCCAACCATAGTCATTTACCAGCAATTCGCCTAAGCGTTTCGTAATGCGCGAATTGGCTTGATGAGGAATGATATGCGCAACATCAGTATAGCCTAGTTGGGCATGTCGTACTAATGCGTCCAGGCTTTCTGCCATAGCACGGGGAGCCTCACGATAGACCTCTTTCCCGTTCATCTTAGTATACCCTGTAAGATGTTGTAGCAGCAATTGATTGAGTTCTTTGCCGTTCCCCTCTTGAAAGTACCGACGCATCGTTGTGTCTACCTCTGCCATCTCAATCACGTCTTTACGTAACGGCGTCTGAAACATCAGCGATGGTCCCTGATGTGCGTCTGAACCGTTGATCACATACGTATCCTCATCACCTAGTTCTAACAAAAAGGCAGCGGCTCCCTCTCCGAAAAGCGAACTTGTCTTCCAATCCAGGATATTTGTGATGTTTGGCAACAATCCTTCTGCGGTAACTAGCAACACCAGTTTTGCGGAGCGTGCGGCAAGGACCTCGGCGCACATTTGAAACGCTTCGGTTTGGCAGGCACACGCGCCTTTCAGCATCGTCGCGCGTATCGGTCCCAACCCAAGCCGCATCTGCACCATGCCCGCGATAGTGGGGAACATATCGTTATCAGAAGAAGAGGCACCAATCACCGTATCGATCTCTGAAATATCGCGTCCCGAACTCGCGATGGCACGCTGGGCCGCGATCACCGCCATATCTACCAGCGACTCCTCTTGTGGAGATGTGGGATCAAGCAGCAGACCAGGAGCATCGGCACCTGCTATCTGTCGGCATAATTCAATTGAACTTGCGCGTACATGACGCGTCTCAAGGCCCGTCACACGCTCTAAATCAGTGGCACTTCGTGGGTCGCCCAAACGTGTAGAAATAAAGGCAAAGAACTCATTGGTGATGGTATTCTTAGGAATATAATTGCCCAAGCCGACAAGGTTTACTTTCGCCTTCGTATAAATATGCGGCACAATATATGTGTAATCAGGCCATTGGCCTTCGCGAATACGTGACATAGCTGATGCCCTCCTGGTGGGTTTTCTCTTACATGGTTCAAGTATAGCACATGTTCAGAAAGCGTATGTCTTGTCAAAAATGATATGATAAAACAAGGTTATATTGTGTTCTTGCCGGAGGCAGCACCATGTTTACAGTATCGGCGAATACGTCCGAAGATGCAGCTCAGCACGCGTTACGTCCTCGATGCGTGCATACGATTACAGACCGCTTCTCCATGTCAAACACCTACGTCATTGACGATTCTCGTTTGATTGTGGTAGACCCTGGCTCGGCACTAAACGTGCGTCTAATTGTCACCTATCTACAAAATTTTTTGCATCGCTCACCAGCGGACATCGATCTGATCGTCTTGACCAATATGCATCAAGATTTCACCTCTGGTATCGAAGCATTACGACGCCTCTGTACCGCTCCTGTTGCCGCATCCGCTGCCGCTCTTACGCTGACGCAAGCGGAACTACAAAAGACTCTGCCCAAATTGATGTACACACTACCAGGACATATCGCATCTTCTCCTCCGCTCTCAATTCAGCAAGCCAAATTCGTCGATATATGGCTACAAGATGTAGGCGGCCTGCCACTTCATCCCGACTGGCGCGTCATTGCCAGCGCGGGTCATACGCCCGAAAGTATTTGCCTGTACAATCCCTTCACAGGCGAATTACTCAGTGGTGATACCATTATTACCATCGAGAACGGAACACCACTCTTACGTCGTGGTATTGACCGTAGCCAGTCGAACGAAACACTTCGCGTTTTACGAAGCCTGCCAGTGCGCTATCTCTATCCAGCACACGGGCGTCAAATCGTAGGTGAAACACCGTTGGCACATGTCCAAATTGAATGGTAAAAATAAAAATATGGAGATTGATACACAGAACAGGTACGCCTGTTCTGTGTATCAATCTCCATATTTTTATATATTTTCTTTTTGTTTGCTTGGAAGCTTCAGAGGAACGGGACCACTCATCGAGCGAGCGAACGACTGTGGCGTCACAATATTCGGTAGAGGTGTCATACGGGCATGTTGAGCGGCAGTGTATTCGAGAATGACTGTGCCAAGACAGATATGATCACCAGTGTGTAATAAACGAGGGGCTGGAAGTGGTTCGTTGTTTACCAATGTACCATTGCGACTTGTCAGGTCTTGTACATAATCACCACTTGCTTGACGCGAGAATTGAGCATGTTGTCGCGAAATTGAGACATCATGTATCACAATATTACATTCAATGCCACGACCAAGTAAAAGTATTGGACGGTCAAGCAATATAGTTTTACCCATCATTGCACCACTTTGGATGAAGAGCGTCCCATATTGCTCTGGAGGTTGAGGAAGTGGCGTCACTCTATCAAGTGAGGCGGTCTCTTGCCACTCGTTCATCATCGCCTCCGACACGCCCTCTATCATATTGCTGAGTGAAGTTGTTGGTATCTTCTCAATGGCTGCCTTGTCTTGCAATGGTCGTGTCGCGGGAAGAAGATTGCTACCGGCGGTGAGTGAGTCGAGTGAAGAACGCCACGTGTGATTGTTGAGTGGATCAAATGTTTCCAGAGCAGATTCTGGCTTTTCCGCACCCAGGAACATAAAGCGATGAGACCCAACCTCTAACAAATTTTCTGGCTTCACCTCGACAGAACCAGTAATACGTTTGCCATTGAGCAGCACACCGTTGAGACTATCACAGTCGGTCAAGCAGATGTTGCCTTCATTCCAGGCAAGTTCGGCATGATGGCGTGATGCCATTTCATCATCAATCCAAATCTCGTTATCCTCATCGCGTCCAATCGTCACAATAGCACGTTTCAATGCGAGACGCTGGCCCTGAAAGCGTCCCCCTCGGTACTCCAGCCAGCCCCACGGCGTCTCCTCATTAAAGACAAAAGGTGCAGGAACGCCCGGTTGGTAGCGTGGTGGCTGTAAGGCTGTAGTAGGATTGAGGCGTGTACGACGCTTCTGAAGCGGAATCTCGACCGATGTTGTAAGGAGCCGTGGTGGTGTAAAGAGGCAGTAGGAGGTCGTGACACTTAACGGAAGAAACCAGCCACAGAGCGCAACATACGCCAGCACAACCTGCACTTCCGCGATTGGAAGTGCTGATTGCTCTGCATTAAAGCGTATGGTATACCATACAACGGCTGGTAACAGCAGCAATGCACAAATGACGCAAACTACAATCACACTCGCAAGTTGCCGTGTTGTTCCACGTCGGCGCACTGTTGTGAAGAGTGCGTTTGCCGCTACTGTCAGCATGCAACACACCAATCCACCATAGCAGCCTGCACTAAACCACGCTGAAAAATCTACCGTGTTCGTTGCCTTCCTCTTTTCTTCTCCCCAGACCGGGACGCCCCTCCCATATGACAATGGTACATGAGCAGCGAGTTCGTGTATGGGAGGGGCGTCCCCTTGCGGGTGCCCTGGTCCCTGTTCATACCCTAAAGTTAACGCTTAAGGCATCGGTCCAACGCCTGACGCACGTGCATCACCAATTAAGATTCTATCAACAATAGCATGTTGTGTTTTGTAATTGCTATAACTTGTATTCGTGGCTATATTTGCTGAGTCTGCCCCGATATTATTATTCAAGTCAACCGCGTCCCAATATTGCATATTCATGTTATCTTCTGTCGCAGCAACTCCTAAAAATGCATGTTCGGGCACAATCACGATTTCAGGATGTAACCCGATGCTCTCAACGGCTGCCGCGAGTAGCGTTGTTAACTCAATGCACATACCACTACGCTGCTGAAGTATTTCTTTCGGCAGCTTAATGTTCTCGACCGCGTTACTATCACTCGTTCCTGAGTAGGGCACACTTTCCTGTACATATTTGATGTGATACGAGAGACGCAAGGCATCATAGAGCGCATCAACCTCGTCCCGAACTTGCTGAACCGAGGCTCCTTTATATCCAATCATGCCAGCAGGAACAGGTGCTGGCTGATTTTGCAGATAACTTTGCGCTTTCTGTATCAGTTGTTCGATAGCAGGGTCGCTCGGTGTCACCCATGCTGCTATGAGCAGGCGATTCTCCCGTGTCCACTGCATCAACCGTCGTGAGTGTAACGCGAATGCAACATCAGTATCGTAGTAAGGATGATCGTTCGCATCCATCACTTGTACATGAAGGGATGTGTTTACATCATGAGTCAGTGTGTCCAAAACCTGACCTTTTTGAAGTAAGGGCGGCAAAAAGTTTTCACTCTGCACCGTTGCTGTCGCGTTCACGCTTTTCGACTGTGTTTGACTAAATTCATCAATGGCTACATGAATAAAGAGTGCCGTTGGTGTGCTACTACTATATTCAACGGTGAACAGTGTGTTTTGTGGTTGTGCAGCAAGATAGGAAGGATAATAAGCACTAAAGACTGCCCTGGGTACCAGAACGCAGATGTGAACGGTAGTCGAGTCGTTACATTGTCTTTGCTTTGCTATATTTGCTTGTTGATAACGCGAGTACGCCTGTGTTCCATCCACCACATAGACCCCTGACAAAACCGCCAACACAAGCACAACGAGAATAAGAATAATAACTTTTTTGTTCATACCTTAGCTTCTTGCACCTATAGCAGTAATGGTGTTCTCTGATACACCCTGATGCGTTCTAAGAAGTTTTTTCCTGCCCGAATCATAGCATTCTGTCCCACGATTAGCAATCGAATGGGACTTGTGGGGGAATTAGGAAGGAATGAGAAGGGAACGAATCACTGCCAAGATTTGCTCTACATCGACACGTTGCTTGTTTAGTAAAGTCTGTATGGCACAACCTTGAGCGATCCCAAGAACGAACGTCACGAATCCTTCAGGAGTCACTTGATGAAAACGTATAGGGTTGCTTGCGATCAATGCTTGAATAGTGGGTAGAAATGCTCGTCGAGAGCGTTCAACGGCTTGTCGAATGCGCTCACTAATGATGGAATTGTGTACTGACATGACTAAATAGGTGAAGAACACCTCTAATGTGGCTTCCGCTTGTTCATGCTGATAAATATCGTGCAGATCAAGCTGAATTAAGGCGAGCAAGCGTTCTGCTGGAGGTATATCTTCTGAAGCTTCCCAGCACTCAAAGAGCGAGTCAAGCAACTCATCTAAAAGCGCAAGGAGCAACACCTCCTTCGACTTGAAGTGAAAGAAAACTAGCCCCGTACTCAATCCCGCTTCGGCGGCGACAAGGCGAATAGTCATTTGCTCAAGTCCTTCGCGTGTAGCCACTCGAAACGCCGCCTGCACGATTTGCTCCCGACGTAACTCCTCGGCCTCTTTTTTTCCTGGCATCATTCAATCCTTTCATCTACACCAATAGAGATAGTTATTTCATCCGAAAACATATTGACCTTTTGGTCAATAGCGCATATACTTTCTGTACATTGACCAAAAGGTCAATGTACAGGGATAAAATCCATTTGTCAAGAAGTATACAATCTGAGTGTTTTCTGAAAGGTAGTGGTACTTATGTCTATACAATCTATGCGAGCGATACGCGTCCATGACTACGGAGATGCTGATCAGCTTCAGCTTGAACAAATACAGCATCCTGAGCCTCAAGCGGGCGAAGTCCTGGTACAGGTGTATGCCGCCGGGGTGAACCCAATTGACTGGAAAATTCGTCAAGGACTGAGAAAAAATATGCTGCAAATGCAATTTCCCTATATTCCAGGCATGGAGATTGCGGGTGTGGTGCAGGAAGTTGGGTCGGGTGTCACAGCTTTGAAGGTTGGGCAGGCAGTCTATGGTCGAACTATGAAGGGAGCATATGCAGAATACACGATTGCCGCAGTGGAATCACTTGGACTCAAACCACAGAGCGTAAGTTTTGACGAGGCAGCGACTGTTCCTATCGGGGCGACCACTGCCTGGCAAGGGCTTTTTGAGCATGGGAAGCTAGAAGCTGGACAGCGTGTGTTGATTCAAGGAGCGGCAGGAGGGGTTGGCTTGTTTGCAGTACAGTTTGCACGATGGAAAGGCGCACATGTCATTGCCACCACCTCAGGTGCTAACGTTGATTTTGTGCGTTCTCTGGGTGCAGAGACTGTAGTTGACTACACCACGACAGCTCTTGCAAGCGTTGTACATGACGTTGATCTTGCGTTTAATGCAGTCGGCGGGTCCACGCTTGAAGAGTCAGTGCAGGTTCTCAAGCGAGGCGGCACTCTGGTAACGACAGCTGGTCAGCCAGCAGCAGAGAAGGTCCAGGAGCGGAATGTACATGTTACGTCGATTTATGCGAACATTGACACTGAACTTTTACAGACCTTTGCCCACATGCTAGATGAAGGACAGATACAGGTGGCAATTGAAAAGGTCTTCCCTCTCAGTGAAGCTAGCCTTGCACATGAATTGAGCCAGCGAGGGCATGGGCATGGACGAATTGTGCTGCATATTGCGTAAGAGTTTGAAGGAAGGAGAAAATGACATGCAAACATCTTCTATGTCTGGTCCCATTATAGATATTCACCGTCATATCGCACCGCCTCATCTCATGACCAAACTTGCCTCCATGCCTCGTGAGATGTTTATTGAGAAACTACCTGTTCAAAATGATATAACACGCTTTCAAAACCCTGTAGTAAGTGATAGTGATGTGCAGGTGCAAGCGCAAGATGCAGCAGGAATCACAAAAGGAGTTCTCAGTTATCCTTTTACACTTGCAGATCTCAATCCTCACGCGGGAAGCGTCGCCCTTGATATCGCAACACTCGTGAATGATGATCTTGCGATGGTTGTCTCCAAACACCCTAGCAAACTTGATTTTCTTGCGACAGTACATCCATTTGAACCTGGATTCGCTGAAGAGGTAGATCGAAGCCTGACGAAGCTCGGAGCGAAAGGTCTGACATTGACGACGAGTTATGCTGGTCGTTGGTTAGATGATCCAACACTCGAACCTTTTTGGGAGCATGTTCAGCAACGTGATGTTACTGTTTTTCTCCATCCGCCTATTACACCGATATGGCTTCCGCTGAATGATGTTTATCCTATGCAAGAGATGTTGTATCGACCTTTTAATGTCATGACGACTATTACACGCATGATTTTTTCGGGTCTCTTCGACCGCTATCCACACCTCAAGATCGTATTACCATTTGCGGGTGCAGGTATCATGAATCTGCTCGGTCGTCTTGATACTTCCTATCGGGGTGGTGCAAAGGACGGGGCAACACGTCAGCACCTCCCAAGTATGTACATGGGAACAAATGTATATGTGGAACTTGGATTAACGTTCTCACCTACAACCATTCAACAAGCCATCAAGATATTCGGTAGTGACCACGTGCTCTTCGGGACAGATTATCCAGCTGGTCCCTTAGAAGAGCAACTCACAATAGTGAAACAGTTGGACCTGGATCCGACGGAAATGGAACAGCTTCTTTGCAAAAACTGTAATGAGCTGTTCCACCTGGATGTACAATCTGTTCAACATACTTGAACAGTTCTTCAGGAGAATCTCCTTGCACAACCATGTTAGCTTATTTTACTAGTGACGGTGGAGCTAACCGCAGAAGCTTTGCCGTCGCTGTATTGTCTACCGCGCCAATCAACACCTTGACGCGTAAGAATACGCCATGTGGATTCGCCGAGAATACCCTCAAAAATCGCGCCGGCAAGAGGATGTGTGAAGGCGTAATACCACGGCACCCGTAGCATGGTATTGAGCCAAAGTCGATATGCTAGCAATGGGACTAACTCTGCAATAGTGGCAACGGTTGCTTCTGCCAAACGAATACCGCCTCCGTTACGCGTGCGTGTTAAACGTGCCAGAAGAGGCAACAGGAACGGCACAATTGTGATCATAGGTAAGCCAAAGAGTTCCAGGAGCACAAAGGGTAAGCCCCCACGACTGCCAAGATACGCATTTTTACGCCAGCCACGCCATGTATCATGTAGGTCACTATACATATGTACATGAATAAGGTCCTGCCCATCGACAAAGTGCAGTTTGAAGCCATTCGACTTGACGACATGCGCAAGGTCTCGATCATCCAGCAATGTGCCCCGTAAATCAGGTCGTGCGTAGCCACCAAGGATATCGTAGACAGCTTTCCTAATGAGAAGATACTGACCATTGGCAACAGCAACTTTGCTTTTGGGGTCGTTGACGAGCCGTGGCGGATACTGCATACTGATGCCAAGATAGGCCATTGGCATCAACACACGCTCCCAAAAGCTCGGTAGTTCTTGCTCAGTGCCAACCGTGAACAGGTCCATCCCTTCCTGTACAGCTTGTGTGACGGTCGAACGTAAGGCATTAGGAGCGTGCCACGTGTCGGCATCTGTGAACAGCAACCACTCGCCCTGAGCCTCCTGCACACCTCGATAGAGCGCGTGCGGCTTCCCAGCCCAACCTGCGGGTAGCTCGTCACGTAGGCGCAATACCCAAAGCCGATTGCCTTGCGGGTGTGTCTGCGCTATTTCATCGAGCAGACGACTCGTTCCGTCAGTTGAGCCATCATCAACGGCGATCACCTCGAACTGACTATAATCTTGCTCTAATAGCGAACGGATACAGCGCGAAATATTGTCCTCTTCATTGCGGGCAGGCACGATAATAGAGACTGTTGGCTCCTTCATCTGCTCCACCACCGTCAAATCAGGTACATTTTTGCGCAATGGAAGCTTTTTGAGACGGTCCTCAGCACGTGGTAATGTACGTTGCCAGACATATAGATAAAAGCCCACAACGCCAATAACATGAGACCAGAGCGTGATGCGAGCAAGAGACCGCCACCAGTTGTGTTTATTCATGTATTTTTTATACTCTTTTGCTTGTATTTTCTTACGTATTATAGCAACGAGAGTACGGATTAACAAGCGATGAGGAGTTTTAGGTAAGAAGATTTTGACCATGTTCAAAATAGGATTATTGGGTCAATGCAAAAGGGTTTATTCTATGTTATAGTATGTTTAATCTGGGAAGGACAAGAAATATATGGACAAAGTGATTGCCTTTGGTTGGTATGGTGGGAAATATAGCCACCTTAATTGGTTGCTCCCACTCTTACCACAAACAACACATTTTTGTGAACCCTTTGGGGGGTCTGCAGCCGTTTTACTCAATCGGAAACCAGCACCAGTAGAAACCTATAATGATATTGACAGTGAGGTTGTTAACTTCTTTCGTGTGTTGCGCGACCAAAAAGAAGCCCTCATTGAAGCAATTGGATTAACACCATTTTCGCGCGAAGAGTTTGAACTTGCGCTTTCTCAACCTACTCAAGCTATTTCAGATTTGGAGAAAGCTAGACGTTTCTTTATCCGAGCAAGGCAAGTCAGAAGCGGGCTTGCACAAACAGCAAGTTCAGGACGATGGGCAAATTGCTTGTTGACAAGTCGTGCAGGTATGGCTGGTGCTGTCTCAAGATGGTTGGGCAGTGTTGAAGGGTTGTCGGAGATTGTGCAACGGCTACTACGCGTCCAGATAGAAAATGCTCCTGCCCTCGAAGTCATTTCACGCTACGATAGTGAAGAAACATTATTTTACTGTGATCCTCCCTATGTGCATAGCTCGCGTGGTGATAGCAAAGCCTATGCTTATGAAATGACAGATGATGACCACAGAGAACTTGCACACATGCTTCACAGCGTGAAGGGTAAAGTTGCTATCTCAGGGTATTCAGGTGAGTTGATGGATGAACTCTATAGCGATTGGCGACCTATTACAGAATCCTCCAAGTACTGTCACTCAATCAAGCAACCACGCACCGAAGTTCTCTGGGTCAATTATGAAGTCGGGGAGACCGAGTTATGGCAAGTCCAGCAGACATTCTTAGAGCAACCTTTGAACGAGTCTCTCGCAATATAGACGCGCCTCTTGTCACTAATGTAGATATTGCTACACGTATAGAGGATGTTGCTCGTAATGTTGTAAATCGTGCTTGTGTTAGAGTGCTGCTTGCTTGTTCTCTTGCAAAAATTCATAACCCTTTACTAGACATTCGCAAGCCTTACACTGAAATTGGAGCCCCTGATGCGTATGCTGGTCGTACTTATGATGAACGTTATATGGAAGCATTCATCATAGAACACAAACTTCCTTGCAATTCCACAACGGCATGGCTTACTCCTGCTTTCCGCAATAGAAATATAATACTAACACCTGACACGAATCTCGTTGGGCGTCCTCCTCATATTTACAAGGCTACGTTACAACTCCTAACTGATGTTTACGAAGGAAGGATAATAGCAGAAGATTTGCTTGCTGAAACGCTTAGACGGCTCATTATCATACGAGACGAACAGAATTTGCGCTTGAACACATGGATGGCAACGTTACAAGCGACAGCAGGAACAATGCCTCTTTCTTCTGAAGACATTCTTACACTGATTGAACAGCATCTCAAAAGTCCAAACGCAAGCCGTTTACCTGTTTTAGTTGTAGCCGCCGCTTATGAGACAGTAAAAGATTTGTTGGGAGAAAAAGCGTTACCACTTGAAGGACATAATGCGGCAGATAAACAAACACAATCTTTAGGCGACATACAAATCACGCTTGTTGATAATGACAATATCATTACTGTCTATGAGATGAAGGCAAAGAAAGTCACACAAAACGATATTGATATCGCGCTTCAAAAGGTCAACAGTAAGATTGACAATTATATCATTATTACAACTGAAGCAATTGATGAGCAGGTAAAGATATATGCAGCCAGATTGTATGCTAAAACAGGAGGCGTTGAGTTTGCAATACTAGACTGCATAGCGTTTATCAAACATTTCCTTCACCTCTTCCATCGCATACGCCTCGACTATTTAGAAGCTTACCAGCGTCTTCTCCTGCAAGAACCTGATAGTGCAGTTCGCCAGTCATTGAAAGAGTCATTTCTAGCACTACGGCTAGCTGCTGAAACAGCTTACTCTAATGAGGCACACGAAGAGGATTTCGATACATAAAGCTATAAAGAGAGCAGTTGAATTTAGTATTATCAACTGCTCTCCTTTAGTTAACGCGCCCAGCAGGACTCGAACCTGCGGCCAAAGGTTTAGAAAACCTTTGCTCTATCCACTGAGCTATGGGCGCATTTTTGCTACTCAAGAAGCCCATTTGACTCCTTGATGCTGTTGCCAATCATAACAAGTTACAGGTCACTCGTCAAGCCCTATGAACGTCAATTACAGCGTAGCAAATAGGATGAAGTCTTGAACCTTTTCATCTATTTTGTCGTGTTCGCTGTCTTTTCTGGAGTCCGTTTTGTTGCTGGATAAGACGTTTCTCGCTCCCTGAAATTCCTTGCCTTACTTGCTTATTCCCTACCACTTTAAAGTACTCGAATAGAGTAAGCCATTGCTCGAACGAGAGTGATGTAGGCGTTCCATCAAGATCAATGTCCAATGCTCTCTGCATATCTTTTAGTTGCTGCCTCGTAAAAATGCTTTTGAGGGTTGATTTTAATGTCGGTTGCCAGGCTGTGAAAACATGTACTACAAAATCACGGAAGTACTGCCTATCTGCGTGATGTATCAAGGGCGGTCCTCTTTTCCGCAAGCGCAACATCACCACATCAACTCGTGGAGCAGGAATAAAATCCTTACGCTTGAAACGATGTACAGTCTCCATCTCAAACCACGGTTTGAGGAGGATTGTACGGAGTGTTTCGTGTGGTTTGCCTAGAAACATCTCCGCGGCTTCTCTCTGCATGATTAAATAGGTATCCTGTGGTGAGTATTCCCAAGCTGTCAGCTTAGCAACGATGGCAGTTGTGATATTGAATGGAATATTTGCAAACACTTTGTATGGTTGGCGTGGTAGATGATAGTGCAGGAAATCGCCCTGATGAATAGTCACATTGGGCTTATCAGCGAATTTCTGTAGCAGCAAGGTCGATAGGTAAGGGTCCTTCTCTATGGCAACAACCTGTTTACAGCGTAGAGCAAGCTGTTCTGTAATAATACCCTTGCCTGGACCAATCTCACATACAGCATCGTCACTACTAATGCTTGATTTGTCAAGCAGCGAGGCAATCAAGCTTGAATCCTTTAGGAAATTTTGTGCATAGAGAATACTTTGACGGATTGACATCGTACATTCCTTTCAAGATGTAGGGCAGACAGCAGACACAAAAAAGCCGCATTGCCAGTTGGCTCATGCGACTTTATGCGAAGCCCGATCTTGAAAAGACGGTTTAGCAGGTAACACGCGACATCCATACCTAGAATAGAAACGAGACATGGAACACATGCACTTAAACAGTAGACCCCTGATGGGCTCCGCTTATACCTGCCTTATGTCTATCATCGTAATAAAACTCTCCATTGTATAATTGTTCACAACGTGTTCAATTATAGCCTATAGAAATGGTATTGTCCAGACTTTGAAACACTGATTACAATCTAGCAAATCGGGCCTAAGAGACCTTTTACGGAGATATCTTCATCGATTTCTTCCCAGCGAAGCCCAACTCCATTATGTACAATTTTCCACTTTTCGCGCTCTTCAATGATGGCATGCAAAAGGATAGGAAACCATGTAAGCGGAACACTAATTTCTCGCTCATCAGTTAGCACAACATGCATTCTCTCATCGTCAAAGTGTACGCTTTTGGCAGTAGTTGTGAGCTTGATATCTCCAAAAGGACTACCACCATATCTCATTATATCCATACCTTTTCTCCATTAATGTATTGTAAATACTAATGTTAATTATGCTGCTATTGAACAACTGTAAGGTTTATAATTCATTACGCCCTTGTAGAGATTGACAGCTAAATGAAGACTTCAATGTTAGCATTCCTACGTTCTCCAACATTATGCATATGGGACAAGGGCTATAATTATGCAAATTAACAAATTAATCAGGATACGTGGCCTGTAGGGACCGATGTATCACGTCCTCTTGGCCTCTTCAATCGCCGACAAGGACGTGATACATCGGTCCCTACGGGTATCCCTACTAATTTGTTAATCTGCATAATTAAAGCCCCTACATTCGGTGTACCCTAAAACAATATCTCCTCTATATCACTTGCAACAAATATGTATTACTATTGTAACTTTCCCTATGGGTTAAGACGTGGTATAGTATGTATAGCAATTTCGTTTATCGCCGAAATTGATGAGGTAAACATTGTGTAGCAAGTTTTTTGGAGCAGATGTATGACGCAAAGTGATGAGCAAACAAGCCCAGAAGCTCATGCTCAAGTCAAGACGATACTCATCGTAGAAGACGATATATATATCGGTGAGGTACTTGTGCAGGCGATTATACAGGAAACTTCTTTCCTAGCCCTACTTGTACAAAGCGGAGACGAGGCACTTAACACAGTCAAAGGCATCAAACCAAATCTTTTCATTTTAGATTATCAATTGCCGCATATGAACGGCATTGAGTTATATGATCAGTTACACGCGAATGCAGACCTGGAACATGTTCCCGCACTCATGATTAGTGCGCAACTACCCGTCAAAGAACTAAAAAAACGCAATATGAAGGGTATGAACAAGCCACTTGATCTTGATGAGTTTTTACAAACTATCGAACAATTTTTAGCTTGAACCTGGTAGCAACAACTATTCTTTTTATAAACAGAGTCTCGTTCTCTCTACTCGCTCTGAGTACGTAGCGAGTAATCACCATCCAGAGCATCTAACAGATCTTGAAAGGCTTTGACCAATAGATGATTGCGCAACTGATAATAGACAGTATTACCTTCGCGTCGCGATGTTACTAGCCCTGCCTCCGCAAGTTGCCGTAAATGCTCGGATGTTGTCGCGGCTGAAAGCCCTATAGCACGCGCGATATCACCCGAACGTCGCTCCGGCAACACGGCATTACTGCTTGCATCTGGCACGGAGAGTAGTTCAAGAATATAACGGCGACTGGTATCACAGACAAGTGCGAGAAAATGATCCACGTATGCGTCTACCTCTTGGGGGCGGCGCGGTACTCTCTCGCCTGACCGCTCGTGCGACGGGTCTGACGTAGACATATAAGGGTACTCCTCCATAAGCACAAGTATTCGGAGAGAAACAAATTTTCATAGTTCATGGCACGAACTTGAAATTTCTCGACCAGAGTATGATATCTTCTCCATGCCACGCAAGCAAGTACAACTAGACAGCAACTTGTAGGGACC
>CAXTWV010000062.1:0-18599 GCA_964248005.1 uncultured Ktedonobacteraceae bacterium
GTAGTTACAGTATAAAGTGGGTCTACTGCATAAAAAAGTGCTGTGATTCCTGCTAGTAGAAAGTTATTTATTGCGATTGCATAGAAGCTGAAAATCAAGAAGCTAAGCAATGATACCCCGAGGAGTAGGTGCCTCATGGCAAAGCGACTATGTATTTTTGCAGACACGAAAGAACCAAGAACGCCCCCTCCGGCACCAATAGCAAAGATAACGCCGATAAATAAAGAGGAAGCACGGTGTTCTTTTGCAAGAACAATAATGAGCAGATATAGGCCAGCAGAAAGGATCGTTCGTCCTGCTGTGAGTAGGTTCAAAAAGCGAAGTAATGGTTGATGCCAAAACCATAGGATTACTTCTTTGATTTCATGATGAATTGCTTTTCGTTCAGTCGGTGTTTCTGTGCCAAGAGGTATATTTATAAAAAGGATCGAAAAAGCGTTGATAATATAGGAAAGCGAATCAACAAAGAAAGCAATAAAAC
Source organism: uncultured Ktedonobacteraceae bacterium (assembly GCA_964248005.1). Classification (GTDB taxonomy): domain Bacteria; phylum Chloroflexota; class Ktedonobacteria; order Ktedonobacterales; family Ktedonobacteraceae; genus JBBQVS01. Next base: position 482 of record CAXTWV010000062.1, read on the forward strand.
CTCCTACCGTCTGATACAAAAATCCTCCTAACGTTGGCCCAATAAGTAAAGCAATATGGCTTGCTGTTTCAGATTGTGCAGAGGCAGCAGGAAATTGTTCCTTTGAAACAACTTTTGGAAATGAGGCAAACCTGCCTAAGTTTGCAAAAACAAAGAACGAGCCTTCTATCGCACTAGCAATATAGAGTGGTATGACAGAAAGATGATGAAATGCGAGTGCGAGAGCAATACTTCCCATTGCTAACCCACTGCCAAGATTTGCGGCGATCATAACGATTTTTCTGTCCCATCTGTCAATAAGTACACCTGCGGGAATTGCCCAGAAGACATAGACAAGTCCACGTATAGCAGCAACTCCCCCAGCTTGTACAGGAGAGCCAGTTAAAGTCAGCACAACTAAAGGAAGTGCTATGCCTGATACCTCTGTTCCTACCCATGAAACAAGCTGTCCACTCCAGAGAAGTATGAAGTTGCGTTGTTTCCAAAGCGATTTATTCATAGTTTTACTCCGAACTGCCATACATTGCAGTACCAAGTATAACAGACAACTACTTATCGGCCTTCCATGGGAAGATTTAAACTCAACAAAGAGGACATGAAGATTGATATATCATGCGTATGACGAGTCTTTCAAGTATTTTGTGTGAATGGTGTCTTGCGAGTTTTAGGGTGACAGCGTTCTCTCATCTCGACTCACGACGAGCTGGTAGGTAGGTTCTCCTTCCATGTCGTTCCCAGTGGGTTGAAATCCTACACTGGTATACAAGCACCGAGCTCGCACATTCTCTGGATGGACGGCGAGGCAAACGGAACGGCAGTGGGGATGTTGCTGTTTGAGGAAGTCAAGAAAAAGCAGCAACGCCTTCTTTCTATATCCTTGTCCTTGATAAGTGACGTCAATAAAAAAGTGGAAAATCCAGTAACTCTCTGAACTGTCTGGTTCATAGGCCAGTTCTGTGAAGCCGATCATCTCTGTGTTGGCATAGAACGCGTAAGGCAACCAGAGCAGTCCTCTCGGGCGAATATAGGCTTTGGCAAGGGCAATAGCAGCAATCGGAACAACATCGGCAATAAAGCGTTGTTGATCAGGATGCACAGCCAAGCGAAGTGCGGTTCGCCAATTCTCTCTCGTGACTTCTCGGATGGTCAGTTCTTCTCTGTAATCCTTGCTCATACTTCTCCTTGTAGCCAAACCATGCTTGCTCCCGCACCCGTGTCCAAGTTCATCTAGCAAACCATGTTATCATGGCATATCATCCCATCTTACCATCTCCAGCTGTTTCTTCTCATCCTCTTTTCGACTCGCTTTTTTGCTGAAGCTACGTACATGATCAAAATAGATAGGATTTGTACTGGTCTGCAAACCATAGTAACGGCAAGCGGATTCCTGCCAGTTCAATCAGTCCAAGCATTTCGACTTGTTGAGGAGTGCCACAACGCTGGCCCTATGCTTGACCACTTTCAAGCGGAGATGCATTCGATAGCTCATAAGCAGCTTGCTCGCATCTGTCAGGAAAATTTCGCTGAACCTGATACAATATAGTGCCATGTTGTCAATGAACTTGGATCACGTCATCCATGACCGTACATACAGAGTTTAAGCTGGAGAAGGCCGCATAAACATCTTGGTGAACGTATGAGAGCCTATATTTTGAGGCATTGCCTTCTTTGAAGTAACAGTCGTGCCGTCAGCCATCAGTACTCAAGGCGTAACGTTGGTTTTTGTCCACTTGCTACGAGAACCCCAAGAGGAAGAGTCGCGAAATGGGTAGTAAAAGTGATTCGGTTACTTTATGTACTATTATTTCATTATGATGAAATGGAGAGGAGAGAAAGGCGAAAAAGAAGAGGCCAGCGCGGAGAACGTGGACCTCTCCCTCAAGTACGTTTTGTAAAAGTAATGCCGCCCATCCAGTCGCCAGGTATCGCTGGGGTAGCCCTCGAGTGCGAAGCATAGAAAAGCTTGAAACAGAAGAGTCTTCAATGAAACTGCATTGTCCCTTTAGCCATATCTCTGCTTACAGAGTGATAATGGACTACGAAGAGAAAATACCTCTTATCCACAAGTGATCCGTACTCCATCTGTTGAGGAACTTCCCCATCCTAGGTGTTGTGAGCCAGTTGATTGGAAATCGGTGAAGCTGAGTGACGTTGCAGTGGAGGCTGAAAAGAGATACTGCCATCCATCAACGGGTGCCTCATTTAACGTGCCGTAGTGCGTTGTACCATCATACCAGCTATAGCTGAAGTTTGCATCCGAATAAACATTTGGCACGTACAGTTCAATACTGCAACTTGAAAAGCTGCTTGAGAGCCTAAAGCTTACCGTAAGACAATGATGGACATGATCAGTATAGGTCCAATCAGTTGGATGACCATAGCCATCTGTCGCAGAGAAATACTGCGGATCAGAGCAGTACGCCGTGATGGAAGGAGATGAACAGAACACATCATGACTATTATAATGCTGGCGAGTGCATGCCGATGTGTCATAAGCTGGAATCATACTTGTGGATGTCTGTGCATGAGCCGCAGGTGCGCTCACTCCAAAGAGCACAAAGAGTGTGAGTGAAGCAGCGACAACAAGGAAAAGACGAAGCAATTTTGTTAACGTGGTAAGAACCATAGAACAGTATCCTTTCTACTCATAAAGTGAGACATACTCTATCTCTCACTTGACATGTCGTTGTACGACATGTGTTACAAATGCATCACTTCAACCAAGTCCAAAGCAGTAACCATCTTTACTGCTAGAACAAGAATAGCAGGAGGAAAGGGAGACTGTCATTCGTCAAAAGACGTATTTTTACAATAAATAGAGTACTCTTTCAAACGTTCAAAAGCGATACAACGTGTAAATCATCGCATTAGACAGCCTCTTTTCCATCAAAATATTTGTCACTCTTTTGGTCTAGAGCAAGTGATTGTGAGGAAATTAACCAGAATAGCTAGATACTGCAGGTTTACGTCTAAGGCTCTAAATTGTCTGAAAACACCATGATCTCCGAGCCTTCTTTGCTTGTGTAAGCCTGATAATGCAAAGAAAACTCATACTGCTTCGCTCTGGCACTCTAGTCTCCTAGAGAGTTGCATCACAGAAGCTGTCTCTGGGAGTGGAGACTCAATCACCACAGAATTGTAGGAACTTCCCCATGATACTCTTGGATCATCTCTCGTACCCCTATAATCCGGTCCTGTTCCTTTTTTGTAAAGGACGGTGATGGGGTTCCCTCTATTTCAGCGGTCACACGCGCAAGCAGTTTCTCGGCGATAGGAAGCAGAAGTGGAAGTTGCTCTGCCGCTTTTGACACGTAGAAGAGAAACGCATCATCGCGGAGGCGAAGAATGCCCGTCGCACTACCCTCCTGCATATCGCTTTGATGTGCTTCAAGTCGCTGCCGAAATGGACGAAATGCGGGTGTTTCTTGATTGAGAGGAGAGGGAAGGCTCAGGGAGTGGGATGTCGCTGCCATGCTGCTCCAGGTGTTGCCACAGGGCATCATCATGCAAGTTGTAGGGGTCAGAGGGTTGCGCGGCCAGCGTTTCAACATCTTGGGCCGTCTCGTGATAAAACGTGAGCCAGATGAATCCCTTGCCAGGAAACGTTCGCTCCAATTCTGCCTGGGCAGGTTCAGAAAAGAAGGTAATGGCCTCAATCGCTTCCTGATACTGCTTCACCAATGCGAGGTCTACTGGGTCATAGAGGTAGTCATAGCCTTGCTCGGCGAGTTTGCTCATAAGAGGGCGGGCACTGTTGCAGTGCCACTAATGCATCATTCTCGTTCATAGAATATCGCTTTCTTTGGATAGTTCATTCTCGGCCTCTCCTTAAAAGTGTATCAGATTACGTGAGGTCGTGCTAGTTGCCATGCTCGTAGGAACGTGTACAAAAAGGTGGCTTTTGGGGAGCTTTTAAGGGACACATATGGTCAATGAAGTTGAGACAGCAAGATACTGTCACCTATCCGGCCCAGGCGAGCCATTGTGACGGTGTTACGCGGTCACTTGTACGAACAAGAAGATGTGCAAAAAACAACGGCAAGAGCATATCTACCCTTGCCGTTTCGTCCGTTCTTCGATGTTCTTACTCAAGCTCTGCAAGAGTCATGTCACGTTCAAGAGCATCGACAAGCGCATATAATGCTGCTGTATCGAGTGCTCGTATCTTCGCAAGAAACGATTCTGGATCAACTCCAAAGACGCGCAACTCTTTGACGGAATCCTCTATGGACATTACCAAGAGGGGAATATACGATGGCTCCAAAAAGGAAGTGCTCCCCAGTAATGTGCCAAGACATGCTCGTTCTTCAAGCGTAAAATTCGCCTTCCGTAAGGTCTTGAGTCCCTGCTTGAGAAGGCCATTATAGAGTCGATCTAAGTCTCGTCTTATCACAGAACTGCGATCCTCTGCACCAATGGAACCAGTTTTGCGACCTACTACTTGCTGATAGATGCCATCTGACATCGAGATGGAGAATTTTTCAACTTTCATACGTGATTTACCCTCTGGTCTTGCTCTTCTAGTGGGGTACGGCCTGCTCGAACATCAGCGAGAATGCCTTCCACTTTTTCTTCCAATAACGCCGCCCGATTATACAGGCGATACGCTGTGAGTGCAGCAGACCCTGCCGCTACTGGTGTCGCTCCTTTTTGATAGAGTGGGATCGCATACTCTCTTCGACAGACAGCAAGGGTTTGCGGCCCATCATGACCGCCATGTGCGATAAACGCTTTATCAAATTGCCTGAGCCACTGTCGAGAAGGGATTTCGTGTCGCATAAGTTCCTCTCATTTCTTTTTGGTATTACCATTAAAATACCGTAGTAATACCAAAATGTCAAGAGGCATGTGTACATTTCTGATGAGCACACTCCTATAGTTAAAACCAAGTCTCATCAGTGCCAAAACGTCTATAGCATATATGCATTTCTCTTCATAAGACATGTGTGTAAAACGAAGGTTATTTCTACTCTTCCATTCAAGCCCAAAAACATGTAAATCATCACACTAGCAGGCCTTGTCACCCATTGTGATTTGATAGCTAATGAAGCCCTAGCCATGGTAGGAGTAAAGGATAGTCCTGGAGAACTGAGACCACACTCCATTCCTAAGAAAGAGTTTGTACCAAAACTGTGCTAGAGCTCATGAGAAGCTGTTATGAATACCGGAAGGACTACTTCAGATTAGCGCGCACGGCCTGTGATCAACCATTCTTCCCAATCAGTGCGTTGATGCTCGATTGCTACCTTGGCGGCGTCCTCTGAGGAGTAAGGAACCTGCACATGCTCCACCTGCCAAGTGGTGTGCATCTGATGCAAAAGTGCATAGCGAGCATGAGGGCTTCCCGACTCCATCGCATAGGGAACAGGCGTCTCCATCGTGTAAGCTGGTAGACCGATGCTCCCAGGATTCACGATCAGTTTTCCTTGTGGAAGAGAGACCGTTCGAGGAACATGACTATGCCCACAAAGGATGACTGGATGAGCAATAGTGGTTACATTTGCTTCGATCTCACGCGTGCTTCGCAAAGAGACACGAGAAGCTTCCACATGTTCGAGTAAGTACGGTACGTTGAACAAATCACTGTGGCACACAAAAAATTCATCGGCAACCACCATAGTTGCTGGTAAGCTACGTAGCCAGTCGAGGTGGGCCGGGGTGAGTTGCTCTTGTGTATACCTTTGTGAAGAAGAAAGCTCCTCAACCGAAGAGAACAGCACGCGGTCATCGTTGCCACAAATGTTCAGCATGTTCCGCTCGATCAGGAGATTGGCTGTTCCTGCTGGGTCAAGTGGCCCCGTGAGGTGATCTCCCAGATTGATGATCTGTTGGATGCCTCTCCGATCGATATCCTGCAAGACTGCTTCCAATGCCCAACGATTCCCATGAATATCAGCGATAACAGCAAAAGAGTGATGAAAGGTCTTTTTTTTGCTCATCTCTCGCGCCACCTCAGAACCCGCCCGGGGAACTTTTCATCGCCCAGCTGGTGGCAGACAACTTTCAGCCGCGCGTCTGCACCCTGCCATTCCAGATCGGCGAGCGTTTCCAAGAGTGGCACATCCTCGCGCAGGGTCGCCAGTTTGCGGAAAAGCAGCGCCTCAGCCCAGTGCTGGGCCAGGCTCTTGGCCAGCCGCGGCGCGCGGCTGGTGCTCACCCCCCAGGTTTGCGGATCTGCGGGGATAGCCTCGAGGTGCTCGTATTTGGCAAGCACGGCCGCCGCGGATTTTTCACCCCAGCCCGGAATGCCGGGGAAGCCGTCGGCCGCATCGCCCACCAGCCCCAGCCAGTCCGGGATCGACTGCGGGCGCACGCCAAATTTCTCCACCACGCCTTCCTCATCGAGGAGAATATTGCGGCGGCGGTCCCAGCCAACGATGCGGCTTCCAGAGACCAGCTGGGCCAAATCCTTATCCGGCGAGCAGATCACGATCTGTTCGACCCCAGCTTCGTTCTTGAAACGGGCGGTCGCGCTGGACAGGGCATCGTCGGCCTCGAACTCCACCATCGACCAGACCACCAACCCAAGTGCGGAAACAGCCTCTTCGGCCAGCGGGAACTGGGCACTCAGGTTGGGGTCCACGCCCGCGCTGGTCTTGTATCCGAGGTACTGGTCGTTACGGAAGGACTCGATCACGTGATCGAACGCGCAGGCCACGTGGGTGATGCCAGGCGTCGTCAAGAGCATCAGCAGGCTGCGTAAAAGGCCCAGCGTTGCGCCGACCTCGCGCCCATCCGGTGCCTTGCGCGATGGTGCGCCGAAGTGGCTGCGAAACAGCTCGTAGGTACCATCCACCAGGTAGATCTTCATAGAATATTCGGTGCTCCTCCCATAATTCAGAATTGTCCAGTCTCTGCTAAAATAGACATCAATAGAGGGCGAGTGAAGGAATATCCTCCAACTCGTGCGGCTTCGCATAGTGAAGCGGAGAGAGGTTATCGAGCCCCGCGTGCTGGTCGCTCTTGAGTAGAAAAGTTGATTCATGCCTCAGCCGCTCGCAAAAACTCCTCCAGCGTATAGCTCTTCCGTTTTGTGTCGATGCCATCCAATACCTCTCCTTGTTGTTCTGTTTAGTATAGCAGGTACTGGACAGTTTTAGAAATCTGTTATGCGATTGACATTTCTCCACTTCAATTAGGGGTAATGTAAATTTTGGAATTGTATGGGTCTTCACACGGGATGCGCAACGAGAGAGCAGCAAGCGAGTGGTGAAAGGAAAAGGAAAGTTGCTGAAATGGACAAAGGATTTTTGCCCTCATGATCGGTTCAGAAGGAAAGGTTCTGTCAGAACTGAGACCATCAAAATCCCTAAGTCGCAAAGGTCATGCAAACGCTCTCAGAGCGAAACTATGAAACGGCTATGACAAGATCGAATACGCCAGCAAATCGCTCACGAAAGAGTTGTCGTTGTTGTGCCAAAGAGAGGGTATCCTGTTCTAGAGAGCGAGCGCGAAAATACTGACGCAATTCGTCAAATGTTCGACAAAAACGGGCTGCTGACTCAATGTCTCCGAAGCCACGCATCGGATAGTATCTCTGTTTGATCCCCCAATGGTCTTGTTCTATCCGATTATTCAAATACACATTCGTTCGGTGCATCACTTCATTGCCTAATATCTCGCGTACTGCACGTGGATAGGAGCGATGTCCATCGGTTGTGACGGATGTTGGAGCATGGCCAACCACTGACAGAGCTTGCTCGAAGAACTTTTTGGCGGCATCCATGTCCCGTTTTTCGCTTAAGCGCGAATCCACCGGATTCCCATACCCATCAATAGCCCTGTAGAGATAGCACCATTTCCCACCAACTTTGAGGTATGTCTCATCCACATACCAGGATGATCCCGCCTGCCCATGTCGTTTAATGCGCAAGTGATCTGCGATCAAGGGCGCAAATCGTGCTTCCCAATCTCGAACGGCCTCGTGAGTGAAAGCAAAGCCACGTTCCCGCAAACATTTCGGCAATATCACGCAGACTCAGTTTGTAACACAACCGCCACAATACTGCGAGCAGGACGATAGCCGTGGGGAATTCCAAAGAGTTAAAGGGAGTCCCAGTTCGTTCGTTGAAAGTACGTTGGCAATGTGGACAGAAAAACACGGCGTAGCCAAGCTTGGTTTTCTTTGCTCGTTCCTTGGTGCCAGTTGCAGTACAATGAGGGCAGTTCATGGGTCAATGTTCCTCGTTTCGTCAGAATACTGAGATCAGCATACCAAAAATGCGACCTTCCTGCCAAGATGGGGTTTGAGTTCTGACAGAACCTATCTGGATCATAGTGAAGTCGATACATCCATGCCACCCCTTTCTCATCCAACATGCAACCTTACTTGTAAACAAGAGGAAATCTATTGGTATTAGAGCCTTTATTCTTCTTAGGGAAAACGGCTACACTAAAGAAAACACCTTTATGAAAGAAGACCTCTACTCGAAATATTTATTTTTCCTATAGACTTTTATGTCATCCATTTTTCATGGATAGAGTAGTGCAGGATGAACGTGAACACGTTCCACCAAGAGCTCTTGCTCCCTTCATCGCTCTCCTCAAGGAACACGACAGGAACACCGTTTGTCTCCTCTGATGAAAAAATGACGTGCCGGTCATGATGCATGGTTATCCATACATTGGCTCTTGGCGATGAGGCATCTCTCTGGTACTCTAGAGAGAAGAAGATAAAAGACGGTCCAGAGAAGCAACAAGGAGAAGGTATGACTGAGAAACGCCAGATCACGACCATGTGTCCTATGAATTGTCTGCCTACCCAGTGCGGTATGACGGTTGAAGTCCAGGAGAACACACTCGTGTCGCTCAAAGGGGATACACACAACCCGGATAGCCGTGGCTTTCTCTGCATCCGGGGGCGGGCAACACAGGAGATATTTGAGAATCCCAAACGGTTGCTTTGTCCACTCCGCCGCGTAGGCGAGCGAGGAGAGGACAGGTGGGAGCCGTGCTCATGGGATGAAGCATATGCGATGATCGTTGCTGCGATCAAGCAGACACAGCCAGAACGTGTCGGGCTGTGGCGTGGACATGGCATTGGGACAACAGGACCGACAGCAACCACGTTGGTCAGTCGCTTTGGCTTGCTCGGTGGTTTTCAGCAATGGACAAGCTCGATTGTGTGTTGGGCGATGGGTGGCTACGGATTGGGATTGACCGGAATGCTCAAGACGAATACGAAAGAGGATATGGCATCCAACGCGCGCACCATTGTGCTTTGGGGTGCGACTCTGGCGAGCCAACCTGATCTCGCGCCGCACCTGATCGAGGCGCGCAAGCGCGGTGCCTTTGTCATTCACATCGACACTCGGCGTACCGAAGCTTCGCGTCACGCAGATGACGTGTTTCTGCTCCCACCTGGCAGCGATGCTGCGCTCGCTCTTGCTCTCGCACACGTGATTGTGCAAGAGGGGCTTCATGACCAGGAGTTCATTGACAGGTACACCCTCGGTTTTGCGTCCTTCGCCATGCACGTCCAGCAGTACACGCCCGAGTGGGCTGCCACGATTACGGGTATTGAGCCAGAGCGCATTCGTACCCTCGCACGACGGTACGCGACACACTCCCCGGCCATGATCGTTCTGGGTGGAAGTTCCATGTTTAAACATCTCCATGGCTGGGAGCCTGCGCGTGCCATCTCCTGTCTGCCAGCCCTTGCTGGGCAGGTAGGCATCGCAGGTGGTAGATTGGGACAGCGTCACGGGGCCTCGGCAGAGAGTAGTGGGTACGCTGATGTTTTGGCAGATGTGACCAAGAAAATGCCAGACGCGGCGGCTCTCCCCAGCCACATGACGACGATAACCGAGGCGTTCGCTCGTGGTCAGCTTGATGTCCTTCTCTTACTCGGGAGCAACATGCTCTCAACGTTTGCCGATGCGAACCACCTCGCTCGCGGGCTGGCACAGGTCAAGCTCATTGTTTCGTATGACCTTTTTATGAATGCGACGGCCCGACGGTGCGCTGATCTTGTTTTGCCTGCCACCGCGTGGTTGGAAGATATCGGGCTGAAGCAGACGGCGACCCATATCTACCTGATGGAACGAGCACTTCGGCCAGCAGGTGAATGCCGTTCTCTCATCACCATTCTACGCGAACTCGCGCAGAGGCTCGCCCTCGCACAGGTCTTTCCCTGGCAAGACGAGGAAGATTACGTCAACGCCTTTCTGAGCACACAAAAGACGGACACTGGCGACGCTCTGACGGTCGAGGTCCTGCGCCAGCATGGAGGATACTGGCAGAAGAATGGCCTCCGTCATATCGCCTACCAGGAGCACCGCTTCCCGACGCCATCCCAAAAGATCGAGTTTTGGAGCGAGCGGGCTCATCTGGCTGGACTTTCTCCTCTGCCATCCTACACGGCAGCCGAGGGTGATGAGTATCCACTCCGTTTCTGCCAGGGGCGCACACTCACGGCCTTCCATTCCTTCTTTGATGAAGGGCAGGCACTTCCGACACTGGCGAAAGTCAATGCGGGCGGACCCCAACTTTGGATACATCCTCAGGACGCACGTTCGCGGATGATAGTGAGCGGTAGCCCCATTGTCATTGCCAACAAACGTGGTCAATTTGAGGCGAGTGCCTATGTGACGGAGGATATCATACCAGGCGTTGTCTGGATGCGCGACGGCTGGGTCGGAGTCAATAGCGTTACGAGTGGAGCACCCGTTGTCTCTCTCGTCGCTTATGACATTGTCCCTGGTATCCCCGGTGGACAAGCTGCCTACGATGCATGGGTTGAAGTGAGGACGAAGGAGATGGAAGAGGACAACCCATGTGCCTGTTGAGGGACGATAAGGAAGGGTCTGGCTCACATTTGACACTGCTGGTAAACCTCTAAGCTATATGGTAAAGCTTTTCAAAAGCAGAGACACGAGTAGGAGCAAGCGGATTGTCATCAATCCAAGCAGCAATGCGCACAAGATTGATGACGGAGGCAATCCCAATATGCCGCAAATGCGTTTTGTCTAAACCGATGTATCGGGAGCGACGCATACCAAAAGCCCGTATTCGCTTTCGAAATTGTTGCCTCTATGCCCTGGCGTAGGGCATACTGCTGAATAAATGCGGGAGTCTGTTGCCGATGGCAAGTTGCCTGCAACGCTTCATGTTGTTCTTGTGGACGCACAATAATAGTTCGCCGCTGACCTGACAAGGCTTTCATGGATGCAGTTGGCACGCCAGAGGGAAGGGCCGCAATCTTTAATCGAGAACTTGATCTTGAACACCTGATGACCACAGCTGTCGAGTCCAGGCGTCCACCGAGGGCTCGTTTTTCCTTGAGGACGGATGGCATGCTGGTGTTCCCAATCCACGACAAACTGACTGATATCGAACCCCTGTTTAGCATTCGCCTGCCATTTGACATCGACGGGTGCCAGGCCAATGACCTCAATCCCGAAACGCTTCTGACTGCTTACCAGCACTTGAGAGGTCACATATCCTGCATCGAGCAAGTGCTGTTGTGGGGCAATATCCGCTTGGTGAAGTTCTGCATGGATGACTTCTGTCATCGCTTCGTCAGTCTTCGTCGCTGCAGTAGTGGCAACATGAGTACTCAGATGCGGTTGATCCTGCTCACAAGTTAATGTGAGATGAACCTTATATCCGGTCCACATCGTGCTGTGCTTTTTCCCTAAGCGAGCCTCCGGATCGTAGGGAGAATTGATGAATTGTGCTGCAGGAGGAATATCTCCCTGTTCTCGCCACCGGACTTGCCCCTCCTCGTGGGAGTAGTTCTGTACCCAAATCTGCTGCAGGACTTTCACTACGGGGATCTCCCGAAGCAATCTAGGAGCCAGAGGATCGAACACATCGGCGAGCGGCATCCAGCCATCTCGTCCAATGATCTCGACCACTGCGAGACGTTCTGCCTGACCTTTGGGAAAACGCCCTTCTTCGATGCGGTGTCCATAGCGTTCGATCCAAGCAACATCGCTATGTTTAAGCACCTAGTCCCCCGCGACAACAGCAAGGCTGTTAAGCGCAAAGCGCATAGCTTCCCCAACACACATCAGTCGATTGAGTGCTCGGAGTGCTCGCACTTTCGCCGAGATGCGTGTAGCGTCGGTGCGCTGGCGTTCGCGTGCTTTGAGCCAACTGCGCTCACGAAACAGGGTCAGCAAGGGTCTAACAAAAGGTGTTCAGCTTCTCCCTCAATCAGGCGCGTTCGCGCATTCACACAGCACGGTAGCGTCGAAGCCAGGATCAGTCAACTTCAAACCTAGGAGATATTTCCAATCGAGGCGACCTCGCACTGCGTCGGCAGCCTGTCGATCAGGAAGTTCTTCCATGAATTGCAGGACGGTAATCAACACAAGCTGCCAAGGGGCCTCAACAGGGCGACCGTTGTAAGGAAAGAGATGCGCGAAAGACTAATCCTAGTAGAGAGTTCCGAGTGCATCACGTATCTTCATCAAGGTGTTCCCACGCAGATAGGCAGCACGCGCGACACGAACGGTCTCTTCTGGGATGATGAGCTCATTTTGTGCATGCAATGTCATGATCTGGCTCCTGTTCTCGATGATTTTGAGCACGATTCCTTTTGTTTTCTATCTTAGCAAAGTTATGCAATGCTACCTCGAAAGTTTATCAGCAGTGTCACTTTTGGTGATTCGAGCAGTACAGAGCGATGAAGGGTTCTGTCAGAACTGAAACCCCATCTTGGCAGAGCAGCCATATTTCTGGTAAGCTCATTGCATCATACTGATGGAACGAGGAATGGTGGCTGATGAACTGTCCCTATCGTGCAGAAGCGATGACTCGGAAACGAGCAAAGAAAACCAAACTCAGGTACATAACATTCTTCTGTCCACATTGTCAATGGGCTTTCAATGAACGAACTGGGACTCCTTTTAACCACCTCGAATTTCCGACAGATATTGTCTTGCTTGCAGTCGTATGGCGGTTGCGTTATAAGCTGAGTTTGCGGGATGTGGCTAAGATGTTTTTAGCACACGGATTTGCCTTCACGCACGAAGCTATCCGAGACTAGGAAACACGATTTACCTCGTTGTTAACAGATCAGTTGTGCCTGAAACGACACGGCCATGCAGGGGGGCCTAGTATGTTGACGAAACCTACATCAAAGTGCATGTGAAGTGGTGTTATGTGTATCGGGCGATTGACCACGATGGCAATTTGGTTGATTCACGTCTCAGCGAGACAAGAGATATGGCTGCTGCCAAACATTTCTCTCAGCAAGCTGTCGATGTCGTCGGCTCTGTCCCCGAGCGGGTGACGACCGATGGGCATACTTCCTATCCACGAGCGATTCTCGAGACAATGGACAGCGATGTCCTTCATCGAAAGAATAAATATCTCAATAATGGGCTGGAACAAGACTATCGTGGGATCAATCAACGGTACTCTCCCATGCGCGGCTTTGGAACGTTCGAAGCAGCAGCACGTTTTTGTTGCGCCTTTGACGAATTACGGAACTATTTCCGTCTTCGCCGCACGACGGGAGGATGGGTCTCACTCCAGAACAACGACAGGCTTTTTACCAACGACTTACTGTCCTACAGGCATGTATGCAAGCAGCCTCATAGTGAGACAAGTGAAGAGATGGACGTTCAAGACAGCTCTGGTGGGCTTCCGTTTTCTCAGTTCTGACAGAACCAACCATTCCAAGATAGGGGTAATCTTGATCTCCGGGAATATCAGCAGTTAGCCCCCGAAATGGAATGGTCTCCAATAACTCGGCCCCGACCGGTGCGACTGAGCCGACCTGTTCAAAGTTATCCAGCAACAACAACAGCTGCTTGTCTTGCAGGTGGTTCAGTAGTGGCTGGCTCGTCTGTTCTCGCACACCGATCATTTGAGCGATGGTCGAGATACTGATGGCTCTCATGGTACGGTGCAGCTTTAATCGGTGAAGAACTCAATCAGGACGGGAACGAGGAACTTGGCTTTGACCATATGGGTCTGTCCTGCCAGGGTGCGATAGTTCGCGTTGGGTAGTATTCGTGCGAGTGCCTCTGTCGAATGGCGCATCCAGGTCGGACTCTTCCCGCCATCCATCACGAGGGTAGGAGCTTTGATGGAGCCACCCAGGGTGGGTGGTAATGGTTTGCCTGAGCCGTAGGGAACCATCATGCTGATATCGTATGGCAGGGTGTGGGCGACGGCCGTGAGCTTCGCCCACATCGGGAAGAGCGGCATGATCGCGACCATGAAACTGGGTGTGCCGACCAGCTTCATGAACAGCTTGACTGCCCTTGACCGCTGCTTCTGCGCGACCGCGGCTTTCAGTTCGTTGAGCAGTGCTGGTGTGATGGGTTTGCGAGTGTCATCGACAACCAATGGTGCTTCATACAAGGCCAATTTCGTGATGCCTGGAAGTCGATTCGCCGCCTCGAACGCCAGAGCCGCACCAGAAGATTGACCCGACACATACGCTGTGCCACCGGCGACCTCAAGGAGCGCCGCCATATCTTCGATCTCCCGTTCCATCGCATAGGGCTGCATATCTGTGCTTTCGCCGCGCCCACGGCGATCATAGGTATAGACCGTAAAATGGGGAGCGAGCTTCTCGGCCAGCTCCTGGGAAGGTCCGAATTGCCGAGAGCAGAGCGCGCCATCAACGAGGATGAGGGACGGTCCTTGGCCGGTGCGAGAGTATGCGATGACGGTCCCGTCTTGAGAGGTAACGGTGTTCTGTGCGATTGCTGTAACCATACCCGTACTCCTTCCTTTACTTTGCCAGTAACTCTTGTACATACTCAACCAGGTTATCCCAGGTCATGTTCATACCTTGCTGCATTCCCATAGCGACGGCGGTCTTCATTGCCTCCGCGCTGCTGAACTCGATGCGCATAGTAACTCGTGTTTTTCCGACCTCTTCTATAAAGAGAACGGTCGTCAGATGTTCAGGAACGCCCTCGGTGGGATTGGCGTACTCGTCGGCAAAGGTCGAGGTGTAGACCAGCTTCGTGGGCGGCACGATTTCGTGGTACACACTGCGTGCCCAGTGCTCCTCGCCCTCTGGCGAACGCATCGAGTAGTGCCAGATGCCGCCGGGACGCAGGTCGACGGTGCAGGTGCCAATGAGATACGGACGTGGGGCCCACCAGTGCTTGAGGTGCTCCGGCTGGGTGAATGCCTGAAACATCAATGCGCGGGGCGCGTGGAACTGGCGTTCCACGACAAAGGCATGTTCCCCTTCATGGGAACTCAGAGACCGATAATCAAACATGCTTGTCCTCACTTTGAGTACTGTCCTTTTGCTCGGTGGCCTGCATTTCCTGGAGGTAGTCCTCCAGGCGGTCGAAGCGCTCTTCCCAGAGGCGACGAAACGTGTGCAGCCAAGCCTCCAACTCCTGGAAGGGCTCACGTCTCAGCCGATAAATCCTCCGGTTGGCCTGTGGCTGGACCTCCACAATGCCATCCTCGCTCAAAATCTTGAGGTGCTTCGACGCCTGCGGCTGTTGTAATCCCAGCCGCTGCGTGATCTCACCTACTGTCAGCGGGCCATCACGCAGCAGTTCGACAATCTGTAAGCGGTGCGGCTCCGTCAGAGCAGTCCATAAAGTTTTCATGCTTCTAGTATACCCGATAATGCATATTCTTGTCAAGGAATATACACTAAAAAGCATATTCTGTTCGAACAGTGTACCGACAAACCACTATCGTCGCAAGGGGTATTGTCAACTTATTCGTAGGGGGACATGTATCGTTTGAGGGAGAAGGGAGAAAGATGCTGAAGAGCATGAAATACTGGGGGCCAATGGCGTTTTATGCCACCAGCTTGACCTCAGTTCTCTCCACCTGGCATCGACTCTGTAAGGTCGCACGGTAATCCTGAACATTCATACGATGTCTTCGTAGCTTGAAATGCCCATAGACCGGACCGAAGGTGGAAAGAAATCGTTGGGCGTGACCTGCCGATTTGAATTTCCGCATCTTCTTCTCGCGAAGTCGTGACGGTTGGTGTGAGTTTTCCGCTCGATTATTGAGCCGCTTGTACTGCCGATGTTCAACGCTGGCCAGAATTTCTCGTTTCGTTGCGCCATAACTGGACAGTTTGTCGGTGACGATGACGCGAGGAACATATTTCAGTCCTTTGAGGAGCTGGCGAAAGAATTTCTTTGCGGCTTGTTTGTTACGTCGGCTCTGCACCAGAATATCCAGCACGTTGCCATACTGATCGACCGCTCGCCACAGGAAGTACTTCTTTCCTCTGATCGTCAAAACGACCTCGTCTAAGTGCCATTTGTCGCCACAAGGAGGACGACGGTGCCGCAATTCATTGGCGTAGGTCTGCCCGAATGCGCAAGCACCATTGTCGCACGGTTTCATAGGTCACCACAACGCCTCGCTGCGCCAGAAGCTCTTCGACATCACGAAAACTGAGTGAGAAGCGGAAATAGAGCCATACTGCGTGAATGATAATTTCCGATGGGAAGCGGTAGCCTTTGTAGTCTGGGGAGGTGGTGTTTGTTTTCATGCTCGCACTATGTCACAAGATGTGTTTTTCGGTCAAGCCCATAGCCAAGTTGACAATACCAACCTGGCTGATGTGGACCGTCGGTCAGCTGGTCTAAGCTCACCAGCTCGTCATGCGTGCGCATGCAAGCCCACTGCTCGGTCTAATAGGTGCGCACCTCCGCTTTGCCGTTCAGCCTGCCCTCGTTGTCGGGCCAGTTGGCGTCGTCGCTGACCCGTGTCAACAGGGTCTCGACGTCTTAGCTGTTGTAAACCGCGTACGCCTGGAGGAGCAGTTCTTGGTGGTCTGTCTGCACGTTGGTGGTCGACGTCACAGCCCGAGGACTAAGTCGCGTACGGCAGCGGGCTGAGAGAGGAACGGGTGGTGGCCAGCGTCGAGTTCTACGACGCGGCCCGCCCGACCAGCGAACTCGCGTTGCCTATCGGCGGGGGTCCCCTGGTCTTTGGAGCACACAAGGTACGTCGAGGCGATGTGCTGCCAAGCCGCTGACCGCACCGGCTGCTCGAGGACCGCCAAACTCTGCCGAGCCGTCTTGTCCATGGCCGCTCGCTGTATCTCCTGATCGCAGTCCTGTAGGAACGTCTCGGCCAAGGCGTCCAGTCGGACGGTGAACGTCCCGCCCGCGGGATCGATGTCGAGAAACGGCACTGGCTCCTCACCGCCGAATGAGGACAGGCTTTGCCCGACCTCGGGCAGATAGCTGGACACGAGCAATAGATGGCACACGGTACCGACGCCCGTTGCTGCCTCGGCGGTGACGATCCCACCATAGCTATGCGCAACCACGACGGTCGGCTCGTCGCTCGCGGTCAAGACCTGCCGGACGGCGGCGACATCGTCGGCTAGCCCAGGTCCTCCTGCGCCGATCGACTCACCCATCTCACCACAGCTCGGGAGGGCTGGTGCCTCGCTGGCAACGCCCCGCTCGGCCAGCAGCTCAGCGGTTCGGTGCCACCACCAAGATCCATCCTTGACGCATGCCCCGTGTACGAAAACAACTCTCATCATGACCTCCTCGTTTGGTTTTAATCCGCCGTCAGTCCATGGTAGACGTACCATTGGTTGACCTACCAGTGTGAGAATAACGGAAAAGTACGACGTACCATAGAACTGTGTATCAGCTTCACAAGAACATGGCTTAGAAGCCAGTTGACGACTCTCAAATCCTCGCCAGTTTCTCAAAAGGAGGAGAGCACAGAGTAGCATATCTTCTTCCAACTAACTCTCTTCCGAGAGGAAAGATGCAGATTTGAAATGCAATAAAGGATTTTGGGATTGTCTCAACCTTAGTTCTATGGTACCTCATACTTTTCCGTCAGGAAGACACTGATAGGCCAATTGCTCGAGTGTCCCACTTGTTCAAGCATAGATACTAAAAGCAAGAATGTAAAGAGAAAATCTATGCTGAAAGCATAGATTTTTTGACAATCACATAAACGTGTGTAGCAAGGCTTCTCAAAAGTCGTGTAGGGGTTGGCACACGGCATCTGTTTCTACGGCAGATGCAGGACATCGCGCAAGTCGTCTGCACGTAAGCGCGTCCAATCGCTCGCTCCTATTTTTTCATCCCTCCCAAGACTTTTGAGAAACCCTGGTGATGTGCCATTGCTCCTGTGCAAAATTGTCAAGGGGAAAGGGCCATAACACAATTTTGGCACAGTACTAAAAAGG